>JAATFC010000264.1 GCA_015655435.1 Chitinophagales bacterium
AGGAATTGTTTTGCAATATTTCGCCAACTTTTTCGGGAACTACAAATGTGTCAAATGTATATAGTTCAATTTCCGGATTAATCGCCTTGATACGTTCCGCCATTAAGGTAACTTTCTTTTGTCCGTGTGTTGTGGCTAGTGCCGGAAGTTGTCGGTTTCTATTAGTAGGGTCGACAATATCTCCGTCTACGATAGTCATTTTTCCAATACCTGTTCTCGCTAGAAACTCCGCAGCAAAAGAGCCTACACCTCCCAAACCAACTACCAATACATGAGAATCACTCAGTTTTTGCAATCCATCTTTTCCTACAATCAATTCGGTTCTCGACAACCAAGAAAAATCCGTCATTCCCATTTGAAAATTGCTTTTATATTTTTTTCAATCAGCAAAGTAAAATCTTCTAGCGGAATGTTTCGCAATTTTGCGGCTTCTTTATAAATATCCTGAATGGGAATATCAGAATCGTCCGTTTCCATCAACAATAAATCATCGGGAATACTCAATATAGTTTCTCTAGCAATACTTTTTTGTTTCAATATAGCTGTACCAAACGAAAAAAAATAACGACGTTGAAGAAAGGATTTTATAGTGCCCAATTTATTGTTTATACCATGAATAATGACTGGAACTTTTGTTTTTTTCAACAAAAAAAGTGCATCTGTGTACGCCTTTACGCAATGTACAATCAAGGGTTTTCCTATCTGATTGGCAAGCTCAATATGCATCTGAAATACCTGTTTTTGCAGTTCCAGATTATCATGATATTTGTCCAAACCACATTCACCGATAGCGACTAGATTTTTTTCTTTTGCATATTGGACGATTGTTTCAAATTCAGATAATTGAAAATCGGCTTCTGCGACATGCCAAGGATGTATACCAACAGAATAATAGTTATTCGGCAAAAAAGCATCGCCAATTTTATAGTTGACTATACTACGAACATCACCATCCAATACCGATTTATATGTGTGGCAATCATAAAACATATTGGACTGTATTAGATATTTTTTTCACGGTCAGCAATATTGTCTTCACGAGCTTGAGCTATTTCGTATTCCAATTCAGAATCGATACTTTGAGCTTCTACTTTTCTTTCCTTTTCCATTAGCAAATCGTGATTTTCACGCAACCATGCCAATTTCTTTTTACCATAACTAAACCTAGTAAAGATGATAAACAAAACTGGAACTATAAAAATAGCAATACAGGACGAGGCTACCATTCCTCCTTGCACGGTCACCCCGATTGTTTTTCGGGATTGCGCTCCTGCCCCGGAAGCCAATACTAACGGCAATACACCCAATATAAAAGCAAGAGAAGTCATGATAATTGGACGCAACCGAAGGCCTACGGCTTCCAATGTAGACTGAATCAAGTCCTCTCCTCTATCCACACGAACTTTGGCAAACTCGACTATCAATATTGCGTTTTTAGCAGAAAGTCCAATCAATGTAATCAAACCAATCTGTGCATACACATTATTGGACAATGCAGGTGCAGTAGTAAGCGCGACAATAGCACCAAATGCACTAATGGGAACGGCAAGCATCACAGAAAACGGAACGGACCAACTTTCGTATAGTGCAGCAAGAAACAAAAAAACAAACACTATAGAGAACATGAAAATATAAATCGTCATAGAGCCTGCCTTAATCTCCTGGTAACTCAAACCGGAAAACTCATACGTATAGCCCTGTGGTAATACACGCGCTGCGACTTCTTTCAACGTCTCAATACTCTGCCCCGTGCTATATCCATCGGGTGTAGAACCATCCACCTCAGCCGAACGAAAAATATTAAAATGCGTAATCAAAGGCGCTGTGGATATTGGCTTGTAGCTTACCAAAGTACTCAACGGCAACATTTTCCCTACAGAATCACGCACATAGTATTTTTCCAAATCTGAAATCACAGAACGGAACGCCGTATCTGCCTGCACCATAACCCTGAAAGTCCTGTTGTATTTGGTAAAATTACCAACCAGACGACTTCCCATATACGCCTGTATAGTTCCAAAAACACTAGCCACGTTGACGCCCATCATCTGGCATTTTTCACGGTCCAATGTCAATTCATAAGCCGGTGTATGTGCGGAGAAATTACAGTATGCGGTAGATGTTGCTGGTTCTTTTTTCAAAGCAGCAACAAAATTGTTCATTACTGTTTCGAACTGATGAATATCGTCTGTCGTACTACCTTGTTCTATTTGGACGCTGAAGCCCGCTGCAGTACCCAGTCCGCGTATCGGCGGAGATGCATTAACTGTTACGCTCGCTTCTTTTATCCCAGCTTTCGCAATACGTTTCTTAATAACCTGCATGATACCTGGAATCTGCGTTTCCGGTGTGTTTCTTTTATCCCAAGGTTGCAACATGCAAAAAATACTAGCGCCGTTGGAAGTAGCTCCGCCGCTCAATACGTTCATTCCCGATATAGCGTTATAGTGAAGCACACCGGGCGTTTGAGCAACAATTTTCATAATTTTTTGCAATACGGCTTCCGTATGCGTAGTGGCAGTTCCCTCTGGAAGCTGGATACCAATCATTACGCGACCACCGTCTTCCGAGGGAATAAATCCTGTTGGCTTTTGTCGGAATAAAAATATAGTTGCTATGCAAATTAACAGAAGCACAACTACGACAGACTTTGCATGGTCAATACAATACTTGACAGCCTTTGTATACTTTAATGTCAGTTTTTCAAATACTTGGTCAAAGCGATAGAAAAATTTGTCCAAATATTTTGATTTCTTATTGAGATGAGATGGACGTAATAATAGAGTACATAATGCGGGAGTCAACGACAATGCAATAAAAGCAGACAATACAACAGAAATAGCAATAGTGATAGCAAACTGCTGGTACAATCTTCCTGTAATCCCAGGTATAAATCCAACAGGAACAAATACCGATGCCAATATCAATGCAATAGCAACTACGGGCGCAGATATTTCCTTCATTGCATTATAAGTCGCCTCTTTAGGCGACATGTGCTCATTGTCAATAAAATGCTGCACCGCTTCCACTACTATAATCGCATCATCTACCACTATACCAATAGCCAATACAAATCCAAACAACGTCAGCGTATTGATGGTAAAGCCCAATGGAATAAAGAATATGAAAGTACTCAATATAGAAACCGGAATTGCAATCAGCGGAATGATAGTCGACCGCCAGTTTTGCAAAAATAAAAACACAACAACGGCCACCAGCCCTAACGCTTCAAATAATGTCTTGACAACTTCCTCAATCGAGACTCTAATAATCGTTACATTTTCAAAAGGAACAACATAGTCCACGTCAGGAGGAAATGTTTTTTTCAGTTCAGCCAGTGCAGCATATACATTTTCCGAAGTCTGCAGCGCATTACTAGTCGGCGATTGATAGACCATTATAGTTGTAGCACGTTTCCCGTCTGCATAACCGGCGTTGGAATACGAAAACTTCCCAAGTTCCACTCTCGCCACGTCTTTTAGATATACCAATACGCCCGTAGACGGGTTGTTCTTTACCACTACTTTTTGATATTCTTCCGGCTTGCTAAGCAAGCTATTTACAGTGATTGTATATTCATTTGTCTGCGAGGCGTATTGGGGAGGAGTACCCACTGCACCGCCTGCTATATATACGTTTTGTTTTTGCAGAGCGGAAATAACATCCGAGGGCATCAATCCGTATGAAGCCATCTTATTGGGATCCATCCAAATGCGCATACTAAAAGGATTACCGCGGGATTGTACATCACCAACGCCTGGTACACGCAGCAATGCGTCCACTATATACGTATTGCAATAGTTGTCCAAAAAAGTAATGTCGTGCGTACCGTTCGGAGAAAAGATAGCCAAGTTCATCAACTGGTCTGGATTGCGCGCACGTACGGTCGTTCCTAATTGGCTCACGACTGACGGTAATATAGGCGAGGCCAAACCAACTCTGTTCTGCACATTTAGCGTTGCAATATTAACATTGGTGCCGATTTCGAAAGTAACGTTGATATTGGCAGAACCCGTTTGCGTATTAGTACTTTGCATGTACATCATGCCCGGTACGCCGTTGACTTGTTCCTCTATTGGGATAGTCACCGTTTGCTCTACGGTCTGAGCGTCTGCTCCTGTATAGTTTGCAGAAATAGAAACACCCGGTGGTGCAATTTTAGGAAACTGGTCCAATGGTAAATTGAATACGCAAATCAATCCCGCAATTGTCAATACGATTGCTATTACTATCGCCGTAACCGGTCGTTTTATGAACGTATTGGCAATCATCCGTTCTGCGATTTATGAAGGTTACGAGACATTTCTATTTCAAATTCCAATTCGGGGTCAATATTCTGAGCTTCGACTTTTTTCTCTTTTTCCACTAAGAACTCGTGGTGTTCTTTTAGCCATTCCAGTTTCTTTTTTCCATAGGACAATTTTGTAATTACTACAAAAAGAACGGGAACTACGAAAATAGCAATCGTAGACGCAGCAAGCATTCCACCCAATACGGTAAAACCTATAGTCCTACGTGAAACAGCGCCAGCACCTGTTGCCAATACAAGCGGCAATACACCTAATACAAATGCCATGGAAGTCATTATTATTGGACGTAAACGAAGTCGCGTTGCTTCCAAAGTGGACTGAATTAAATCCTCTCCCCTATCCACACGAACCTTGGCAAACTCTACTATCAAGATTGCATTTTTCGCGGCCAAACCAATCAACGTAATCATTCCAATCTGTGCATAAACATTATTGGTCAGACTCGGAACGAGTGACAACGTAAATATCGCACCAAACACGCCAATAGGAACTGCCAGCAAGACCGAAAAAGGAACGGACCAGCTTTCGTATAAAGCGGAAAGGAAAAGAAAAACAAAAGTTATGGAAAAGATGAAAATATAAATAGTCGAAGACCCAGCTTTGATTTCTTCATGGCTCAATCCGGAAAATTCGTAAGTATATCCTTGAGGCAAAACCTTAGCCGCAATGTCCTGTAATGCTTCTATAGTCTGGGTAGAACTATAACCAATACCGGAAGTTCCATCAATTTCTGCAGAGCGAAATATATTGAAATGGGAAATCAGTGGAGCTGTTTCCGTAGGTTGATAACTAATCAACGTTCCCAACGGAACCATTTGCTGCGCTTGGTTTCGGACATAATAGTTGTTCATATCCGTAATCAAGTTACGAAAAGCGGTATCCGCTTGCACAACGACGTGGAAAGTACGATTATACGCGGTAAAATCATTAACATAAGTGCTTCCCATAAACGCCTGAATAGAGTTGAAAACATCACCAACATCAACCCCTAATTTTTCACATTTTTCCCTGTCTACCGTTACATTATAGCCCGGAGTATGTGCGTTGTAAAAACTATAGGCACCAGATATAGCGGGATTTTTATTGGCTTCTTTGACAAAATTATTGACAACTTTTTCAAATGCTTGTAGATTGTCATTCGTACTTCGTTGTTCAATTTGAAAATTAAATCCAACAGTCGCCCCTACACCCGGAAGCGGTGATGGCTGCACGACTTCCACATTAGCATCATTGATACCGCCATCTGCAATACGTTTCCTCAGTTCGGCAATGATACCAGGTACTTGTTCACTTGTCTTCGAACGCTCTTCCCACGGGCTAAGTTGCAGATAGATCGTTCCACAATTGGAGTTAGATGCATTGTTGACCACATTCAATCCGGACAACGCGGCATAGTGTCCAACGCCTGGAGTTTCGCCGATAACTTTCATCAAACGGCTCATCACATCGACAGACCTTGCTGTAGATGCCGCAGCCGGAAGCTGGTACGTAACATACAAACTACCATCGTCTTCCGAAGGAATAAATCCCGACGATTTGTGTATAAAA
This sequence comes from Chitinophagales bacterium, assembly GCA_015655435.1. GTDB lineage: Bacteria > Bacteroidota > Bacteroidia > Chitinophagales > Chitinophagaceae > Rhizosphaericola. Next base: position 5,859 of record JAATFC010000264.1, read on the forward strand.
AGAAATACAGTAGCTATGCAAATAACAACCAATACTACGATTGTCCAACCAGCTTTTTAAATACTTTTTCCCACTCCATTTACATAGTGTTCCGTAATCCTATCAAACCATCTATTGAATCGATCAAACAGTTTACTGCTCCAGCTTTTTTTCTTGTTAGGATTAGACGGTTTCAACAAAAGCGTACATAACGCTGGAGTTAAAGACAATGCAATAAATGCAGAAATAATAACAGAAATCGCAATTGTGATTGCAAACTGTTGATATAGTCTTCCAACAATTCCCGGAATAAACCCTACGGGAACAAACACCGCAGCCAATATCAATGCTATAGCAACAACTGGAGCTGAGATATCTTTCATGGCAGTATAAGTCGCTTCTTTGGGGCTCATACCTTCTTCATCCATATAATGTTGCACCGCTTCTACTACTATAATCGCATCATCCACGACAATACCAATTGCCAATACAAAACCAAACATGGTCAATGTATTAATCGTAAAACCTAGTGGAATGAAAAAACAGAACGTTCCAAAAATAGAAACCGGAATCGCCAATATAGGAATGAGCGTCGATCTGAAATTTTGCAGAAACAAATACACAACAATCGCGACTAGCAACAATGTCATTATCAACGTAACTACAACGTCTGTCATGGAAACCTTAACCACAGTAACAGATTCAAAAGGCACTGTATAGTCCAGGTCAGAAGGAAAAAATTGTTTTAGTTGTTTTAGTTGATCGTAAATTCCTTGTGCAGTTTTCAGCGCATTGCTTCCCGGAGCTTGGTATATACGTAAATAGGACGCACGTTTCCCATCCACAAATGAGTTGCTGGAAAAACTAAATTTACCTAATTCTACACGCGCAACGTCTTTCAGATATACCAACTGACCAGTAGAATCTCCAGTTGACGGCAACGTTTTAACTATAATATTTTCAAATTGAGAAGGCGTATTCAAACGACCATTTACCAATATACCTAGTTCGAATACTTGTTGGTTACTTTGAGGTGGAACTCCGGCAGAACCCGCAGCGACTTGTACGTTTTGAGAATTAAGTGCGTTGATAACATCTTGTGACGTGATACCTTGAGCAGCCATTTTATCCGGATTCATCCAGATACGCATACTGAAATTATCTGCAAAACTATTAATAGCACCCACTCCCGGAACACGCAACAATGCATCCTGTATAAATACATTAGTATAGTTATCCAAAAATGTAATGTCATGCGAGCGTTTAGGCGAATAAATAGCAACCATCATCAGCATACTAGGATTCACGGCACGAACAGTCAAACCCAATCTGGTAACGGCACTTGGCACTAACGGAGTGGCTATGCTCACACGGTTCTGTACGTCCAATGTCGCAATATCAATATCCGTTCCCACACTATAAGTTACCGTGATCTGCATAGAGCCATTGTTGCTACTATTGCTCTGCATATACTCCATTCCCGGTGTTCCATTAACCTGCTCTTCAATAGGAGTTGCAACCGTCTGTTCAACAGTCTGCGCGTCTGCTCCTATAAATTGTCCGTTAACCTGAACAACAGGCGGAGTAATGTCCGGATATTGGTCAATGGGTAAACTTAGGATACAGACAATACCTGTCAATACCAGCACTATAGATACAACTATAGCGGTTATCGGTCTTTTTATAAATGTATTTGCAAGCATTATTGCATTTGCCTTTATTGATGAATAGCCCTTTTATTTCCCTTGTTTTTCCCTATTGGAACTAGAACTGTCTTTGTTACTTACGGAAATGATCGACCCGTCATGAATCGATTGTATGCCGTCCACAACTATTTTATCACCATCATTGATTCCGGAGGTCACTATCACATTTGCACCAATAGTCTGACCTAGTTTTATTTTACGTTGAATGGCGTGTAACTTACTTTTAGTGTCGTTTTGAGCATCTGCGCTCTTTTCTTTTGTATCACTACCCGATGGTTGATTAATTACCGTGTCTTTGGCTACATATACGAAATATTCACCCATCTGCTCAACGACCGCTTTGCCCGGAATGACCATCTGAGGTCCATTGTCCTGATTATGCACTTGGACGACGCAACTCATTCCAACTTTGAGCTCATTTTTAGGATTCGGAAAAACAAGACGGATACGAATAGATCCCGTCTGTGGATCAACTGCACGATCTATTACAGAAATTTTGCCCGTAGCTGAATAAAGTGAATTGTCCGGCAACAATAGTGTGAATAACGAATCAGGCATTGCCTTACGACCACTTTGTATCGCTTCAAAAGAAGCCAGTTGTTTTTCGTTGACTATAAAATCAACCGCCATAGGATTGTTGGTAGAAATAGTATTCAAAATCGTTTGCCCGACATTAACTATATTCCCTAATTTAACTTGACTAAAACCAATGGTACCATCAAAAGGTGCATATATATTTGCAAAATTGAGGTTCGTTTTAGCCGTCCTTACTGCTTCTTCCGCTGCTCGTGTCTGATTCTTAGCATTGTCGAGGGTAATAATTGCGTGATCGTATAGTTGCTTTGCAACCGCATGATAACTATTTAGGTAAACATATCGATCCGCATCCTGTTTAGCCTGAGCCTCACTACCCCTGACGACTTTCAGATTGGCCAACGCCTGATCGTAGGCCGCTTTATATATACGCTCATCGATTTTATATAGTAATTGTCCTTTACGAACTTTACTACCATCGGAAGCCAATATAGCAGTAACATAACCTTGTACGTTGGATACTATGCTTACCTGGCTCAACGCCTGCACCGTAGATGGATACTTGTCAAAATAATATACGTCCGCATTTTCCACGGTGTAGACATTTACAGCAGCAGCCTCTGCTTTTTCCTTTTTGGCTGCAGGTTTGCAGGCATGCAGAAACACACTTCCGAGAACTATAACGACTAATAAAACTCTATTCATAGAGCAGCTTTTTATCTATTAAAAAATTAATACGATATCTCACCCATTGCCTTTTGCCAATCAATCTTACTAGACAATACTTGAAACATAGCGTTCAAATAAGTTAGCTCAGAAGATCGAAGGTTTGTTTCCGCTGTTATCACATTCAGGTACGGAATAATTCCTTGTTTATATTGCAACCCAACCACAAAAAAAACGCGTTTTGCCAATGCCACATTCTCTTTCATCTTTTGCCAATTGTACATATTAGATTTATAGTTGGAAAGAGCAGTGGAATATTCCGAATATATCTGCGACTTCAAATTAACAGAACTCCAGTCGAGCAATTTCTCCTGCAATTCTGAGCGATGTACGTTTTGCACGCGTGCAAATCCAGTGAAAATAGGAACACTTAATGTCAATCCTGCCAATGAATTTGGATATCCGGTTTTGTACAACCCAGAAAAATCATTGTTCTGAAACGCATAGTTATAGTTATAAAACGCGGACAACGTAGGAAGGTAGGATTTCTTGTAATAGTCCGTCGTTTTATGTTGCAAGTCTTTTGAAGTCAATAACTGCTTGTATTCAATACGATTCTCAAACTGTAATTGTTGCGTTGTATCGATAGTCATGCTACTCATCATTTCCGTGGTATCGTAACCCACGTTGAACCTACTTTCGGGTGGAAAACCCATGTATTGTTTCAATACTTGATACAGAGGAAATATACTTTCCTGTGCTTGATTCAATTGAACCAAAGAAGTATTCAACGTTACCGTTGCCTGTTCATAATCCGTTTCGTCAACAATCCCACCAATGTATTGATGATAAGCATCCCTGATACTCTGCCCTAACCTCGCCGTATCTTCTTTTAAAACATCTATCTGCCTAAGCGATAGAAGCAAACTATAAAAAGCCTTACTGACATTGGCAACAATATTGATTTTAACGCTATCTGTCACTTGCTGCGCTTGCTTGACATACAAAGAAGCTGTCTTATTTGCATAGATTAGACTTGGATTGTATATAGTCTGCGTCACTCCGACACCCGGTGTAGAAGTATTGATAACACTCGTCTTGACGGGATTTTCGACACCATTATTGGACTGTACGGACGTTGGTCGTTGTAGATAATGATTGATATTAGCGGTTAAGCCAACTTGAGGATACCATCCAGACTTATTGATAGCATTTGTCGCTTTAGCTATATCTTCTCTTATCAAGGATTGTTTAAGATTGGGTTGGTTTTGCAAAGCATATTGGACACAGTCATTTATAGTATAAGACGCAACACTGTCATTTGGATTTTGTCCATATACATGTGATGTAGTCAAGCCAACTATCATGATAAGCAATTGCAATAGGAAGCCTCCCCTCCACCTACTCCAGACAACGCTTCGGCTATTTGCATAGAACACACGGTTTGCCACGCTATACTCTATTTTGAGTTAATGTAAAAAAATGAGAACTAGAAACTAAAAGAATGACAGGCTGGGCTATATTTATTGGGACAAAAAGGGCTTATACCTACAGACTTTCCTGCAAGATAAAGCAAACCATCCCATTGAAAAAAAAGGTTTTTTGTTAAAATTACACTGCCTAAGAAAAATGAAATTTCACCGATTTTATTTGTTTGTGATGCAAACGGACACATATTATTGCCTCTAGAGAAATTTCCCTTAATTGCGCCCCAACAGCTATCTCAAAGACTTACAAATACTTATTGCGACATTAGGCTGTCCGTACATCATTGTTTCGGATTTCAGTTTGACCGATAGGTCGTTGCTTACATCAAAATCTTTCAGGTGCCCAGACACTGTCGCATCCGCAACATTTGCACCCCATAATATTACCAACCAAAGCAAAGAATATTCTCTGTTCTTTCTAAAAAGAATCCGCTCCTGTTGCAGATTGTATAGAAGATTTTCTCTCGCTTGTATTGGATTCTTAGCATCTCTTATATAGGCATCTTGGTAGCGTTTGGGCAACCGGGAAAGTACATTTTCGGCAATGCCGCCTTGACTGGTCAATGACCCGAACACCAATGAGTAAGCCGCATCCGCTTGTTTGTGCCGGCTATTATTCCTGAAATAGTTGGCTGTAGGAATTACGATTCCGGTAGCGACTATAGGAATTTTCCAATACTGCCTATTGTATGCTTGTCCCCAGCCCGGCAGGATGAGCGAACGTATCGTCGCTTTTTTAGGAGAATGAATATTGGTAGCGCGTAAACTGGTATCGAGCTCATTTCTTTGAGCAAAAACAAAATTTGAAAATAGCAATACGAAAAATAAGATGGTTATTTTTTCTCTGTGTTTATGGCAGAAAATTTAATTTACTTTCAT
>JAATFC010000122.1 GCA_015655435.1 Chitinophagales bacterium
AAAAAACGTGCTTCTGCAACATATTTTTTTACGGCTGCGGTATCGTCATTTATAGTTACGGATTTGGCCAAAATATTATTAGCCATACGTATTGCAGCAAAATACTTAGTCCAGTCTGCATTGGTGGAGGTTACAACTCTGGAACCATCACTGATTTCGTTGCGCGCTCGTCCGTAGGTGTTGTCTGTTCTGTTGTCGTAGGCATTGTCCTCTGTCCCGGGCATACTAGAATAGATAGCATTGACGCCAAATTTTAGGTCATTGGCAGTTTTCCAATAGGTTAAGTCAGAAAGCTGACTTTCCGGAAGTTTATCTAGTTGTTTGTTACAAGCCGTTGACAGAAACATTCCGATAATTGAGACTATAAAAAAAATATATTTATTGTTCATGGTTTTCGGTATAAAGCTGTGATTAGAAATTGAGATTTATGCCAAATGAATAGTTGCGCATAATAGGATATCTCCATGCTGTGCCAGAGGCTGTTTCAGGATCGAGCGACTTTATCCACAAGTGACTGATTTCCCACAAGTCCTGTCCTGAAAAGAAGATACGCAAACTATTCACATGATATTTCTGCAACCATGAGGATGGAAGCGTATAGCCCAACTGTACATTTTTCAATCGGAGATAAGCGCCGTTCATCAACCAATAGGAAGATGGCTCGATGTTCTGGTTTCCATTGAGAAACATGCGTGGAAATCTTGCATCCGTATTCTGCGCTGTCCAATAGTCCATGTTATAGTCCAGTGGCATAACTGTGGAGTTGGAGTAGGGATAGATGTCCGGAATGGAAGGCAGAAACTTACGTTTTCCCACACCTTGGAACATGGATGAAAAATCGAGTCCTTTCCATTTAAATCCAAAACTAAACCCATATAAATAGTGCGGATAAGAATCCCCGAAATTAACCAAGTCGCCAGTTGCTCCGACACGGTTAGACCCATAGTTGATAGCCTTGTCATTATTGATGTCAACATATTTGACATCGCCTGGGCCGGTAAACGTTGGACGAAAACTGGGAGTATTACTGACTTCTTCCTTTGTTTGAAAAAGTCCGTTTGCCTGAAATCCCCACATCGTGTTCATTGGGAAACCTTCTATCACATAGTTCTGACCGGGCTGTACGCTTTTCGCACCACCGTAGGAAATGACTTTGTTTTTGTTGTCCGAAAGATTTGCTTTTACCCAATAACTGAAATTAGAACCTATCTGGTCATTCCAACTTAGTGCTATTTCCCAACCTGTTGTCTGAAAACGTCCGTTGTTGGACGATGACGGTGTGATACCTGTAAATGTTGGTACAGCAGGCGTTACGAGCATATTGAAATTATTGCGAACATAATAGTCTGCCGTCAGGCTAAGTTTATTTTTTAATATTCCGATGTCTATGCCAATATCTTTCGTGTCGATGATTTCCCAACGTTTGTTTTTGGTAGGAAGTATCTGTTGATAATACGACGGATTGCGTACGTTGTTGAACGGATAATAAGCCCCATTGACCAACATTGCTATATAGTCATAGTTGGTGATAACACCATTTACACCATCCGAATTTCCTAGTCTTCCCCATGAACCACGTATCTTAAATTCGTTGAAAAAAGGTAACGCTTCATTGAACCATTTTTCTTCTGCCATGCGCCAGCCGACAGACAAGGAAGGAAATGATTGCCAACGGCTAGAAGGGTCGAGCCGCGAACTTCCGTCGTACCGCATAGTTGCCTGAAAAAGATATTTCCCTGCATAGTTGTATTCTAGTCTTCCGAGAAAGGAAGCCATAGCCCAAGTCTGTACGTCTTCCGAATTTTGAGCCAGCGACGGGTCGCCGATATTTAACGTAAACAAGTCATTGGAAGAAAGGTTTTTAGCAAGTGCTAAAGTGTTGTCCTGTCTATAGTTTTCAAAAGTATAACCGCCCAATAGATGGAAACTATGTGCGCCAAATTTTCGGTCATAGTCGGCTAGTAACTGTATGTTGTTGGAGAATGTGAGATTTCTGTCTTTTTCGTAGGAATTGGGATTGTTGAGATTGTTGACATTGGCAACACGGTTCCAAAGTTTTATAGTCCTTTTTGTTATGTTGTTCTGTTCTACTGTGTACCGTCCACCATACACTGCACGTAAAGTCAGATGTGGAATCAAAAACTCTTTGGCACGCAACTGAATCATCGTATTGAATTCGTCAAACCGATATTTGTTAGTCCCGCCATCATTGAGATAAGCATAGCCGTAATTCGCCAAAGGGTCGTTGATATAGTGGTCTGTGTTCGGTACATAAATAGGAAAATAAGTAGGAGATGAATACAGATAGTCAAAAATGCCATTTGCTCCGTAACTAGGAGAAAGTGTGTTGGTCTTTCTGTAAGCAACATTGGATGTTATGTCAAAAATGTCGTTGAATTTTTTGTTATAGTTGAACCGCAAGTTGAGCCTACTGGTTTTGTCTGGTCCGAATTTGAAAAGACCATCCTGGTCATAGTATCCAAGGCTGAAGTAATAGTTGTCTGTTTCCCCAGCGCCGCTAAAAGTTAAGTTTTGTGTTGTTGCAAATGAACTGTTCTTCACTAGAAGCGGTATCTGGTTGAGGTTGTCGTAATAGTCGTAATCCGATGGGTCGGTAGGCGACACTACATAGTTGGTATCATTGCTTCTCATCCAACCAATTTGTTGTTGTGTAAATAAAGGATTCTGTCCTGCATTAGTACTTGCTTCATTAGCTAGTTCCGCTTCTTGCCAACTATTGAGCCTATTGGGGCGTTTGACCGATTTTTGAATACCAAACAAAGTGTTATAAGAAACGTGAAAACCTTTTTTGCCTTTTTTTGTTGTCAGCAGGATTACGCCTCCTGCCGCTCGCGCTCCATATATTGCAGCAGCCGATGCATCTTTCAATACGGTGATGGACTCTATGTCGTAAGGATTTATGGCTGAAATATCTCCATTGACTCCGTCTACAAGTCCCAATAGATTGCCGCCGTTTACGGAAGTATATCCTCGTGTTTGCAGTGTATAGCCTTCCTGTCCCGGTTGTCCGGAAGACCTATTGACTATAAGCCCAGGAGCAATGCCCTGCAAGGCTGATATCGTATTGGTAGAAGGACGATTGGCTACGTCAGCACCTGCTATAGTTGCGATTGCGCTCGTCAAGTCTCTTCGCCGCTGTGTACCATAACCGACGATTACAATGTCATCCAATATGCCCTCACCAAAAGTATTTCCATAATTCTTTTTACGTATGGGCACTATTTGCTTTAGAGATAGAGAGTCATCTTGTTCAGTACTGTCTTTTTGGGTATTAATGACAGTATTATTCTGAATAGAAGCTTGTGCCTGCTTATGGGTATTGGATTGTGATGAATCGTTTGCAATTTTGGTTAGGGAATTGCTGGAAGTGTCTACCGGTAACGGTAATAGCGTTATTGCACTCGTATCACTTTGTGGTCGATAACCAATAGGATAAAACCCTTTTGCCTTGATGACAACGGAATCTCTTTTGTTTACCTTGATGTTGAAATGTCCCAAACTGTCCGAATGTATAGTATCGCTGTACACATAGAGGACAGCCTGTGGAATCTTCCGTCCGGACGTGTCTTGTACGATACCCTTGATATGTAACAAACGGCTTTTCCCTGAAGAGTCCTGTGCGTTTACAAAATGCGACAATAAGAGCATAGTTCCCAACAGCCAAAGTCGGGATTGTTTGGTAAAATTTTGCATAAGTTTTCTTAAAGTATTAGTTGTAGGTACACGAAATGATAAGTGCATACAATCATTTTCACCTATCCCAATATGATGATATAGCGAAGTGTTACAAAAGCCATACCAAGGTAGGTTATGCCAATTCTGTTAAGTGCCGTATGTGAATGAATTACAATTGTTTTTTAAAAGTTGTTAACACAATTAATAGTGCTCATAAGTAGAAATACAACACAATACGTGGATGTGTGGAGGTTTCTTGTGAATGAATGTTAAAAAAGACTTGCTGGTAAATAACGAAAGAGCTTGCCATATTCAAAACGCTGCTTACCGAATACAACTCCTGTATTTTATATTTCTAAATATTGTCCTTATTTTACGTTCAATTAATAGAACGGTCTGCGTATAATGAAAATAATCATTCACATAAAGAAAATGGTATTGCTGTCGAGCATATTGGTATTGTACTATACCAATATAGTCTCTGCACAAAAGAAGAAGTCCGATTTGCATGATATAGTTGTGAGCGGAACAATATCAATGATTGCAGACACGGCTGTTGCGCAGGATAGTGCTCCTTTTATGACCGGATTTTTTTATACTTCAAGAAAAACAGAACTCAATAGTTTCCGGGAACGTATTGAAAATATGGCTTATCGTAAAGCTACACAATACTATGGCGAGGAAGGTTCAATGCCACGGACGTTTTCTCTACCATACTTTCCTCCCAATATCTATTTGGCGTTCTTTTTTAGGAATGACCCGGAAGTGTCCTCTGCAAATGGCTATGTTTTTGAATATAAAGTCGTGGATGCCTCCATCAAAGGAGGTGATACCTCCACGCCTTGGACGAAAAGTAAAACCTCCATATTGCTTACTAATCTTGAGTCTGGTACCAACTATATGTTGATGGTGCGCTATATTGGGGAAGGCAATAAGATATCAGCTTATTTCTTTAATACGCAGGCTGCATGGGTGCCTTACTGGAATTATGCAAAGAAAAAGATGCCCTATTTTCTCTTCTTTTTTGTAGTCATAAATATAATTCTGCTTTGGCGTTTTCTCAGTACGAAAAGAAGAAACCGCCAATATCAACTAGAACTAAAATCCTTGTTTGCACAACTCAATCCGCATTTTTTGTTCAACTCATTGAGTTCTATTCAAGGTCTAATCAACAATAACGAAATCGAAAAAGCGAATCAATATCTTTCCGGATTTTCTGGATTGTTGCGTACGACTTTGGATAAAGGAAGAAAGGATGTTATTCCTCTTTCTGAAGAAATGGAAAATCTGGAAAACTATATCCATTTCGAACAACTACGTTTTAACTTCCAATATGAAAAAGATGTCGAACCTGATTTGCCATTGACGGAAATCAATATGCTGCCACTATTGGCGCAGCCGTTGATTGAAAACGCTGTCAAACATGGTATCTCTGGTATGGGAAAAAATGGTATATTGAGTATTCGGATATATACGGTGATGAAGGATATGTTGATAGCTGTAAAGGATAATGGCAAAGGGTTTGACGTGGAAAATTATAAAGCAGGTTATGGCGTAGACCTTGTGCAAAAACGTATTGACGCATACAACAAATGGCATCGGAAAACAAAAATCCATTTAACGATGAAAAGTGTTTCTGGTAATGCGGTTTTAGTTTTACAATTTGAAAATTGGTTACCCAAATGATACATGCAATATTGGTCGATGACGAACCTAACAACATCACAAACCTATCGGCGCTCCTCGGTAAATATTGCCCTCAGGTACAGATAGTCGGCACTGAAACGGACAGCCAGAAAGCGATACAACTTATTCGGGAAAAACGTCCGGAACTATTGTTTCTGGATATTCAGATGTCTGGAAAATCAGGATTTGATATAGTGGAATCTATTGATTTTTCGGACTTGGCGATTGTCTTTGTTACGGCCTATGATCATTATGGCATTCAGGCTTTGC
>JAATFC010000125.1 GCA_015655435.1 Chitinophagales bacterium
GTTCAACAGTACGGGAACACCGGCTATTTTTTTGCATGCTGCGGAAGCGATACATGGTGACCTCGGCATGATACAAAAAGACGATATCGTCATTCTTGTCAGCAAAAGTGGCGAAAGCCCTGAGATTAAAAACCTCGTTTCTGTACTGAAATCGTGGAACAATAAAGTAGTTGCGCTGACGAGTAATAAAGAATCATACCTAAACCGATATGCAGATTATTTGTTGTGGATTCCTGTCAATAAAGAAGCTTGTCCCAACAATCTTGCGCCCACTACAAGCACGACCGTACAACTTGTGATGGGTGATGCCTTGGCAGTCGCATTGATGCAGTTGAATGGTTTTTCGAAAGATGATTTTGCGCGTTTGCATCCGGGAGGTAACCTCGGAAAGCGTTTGCTTCTGTCGCTTTCAGACATCTATATGCAAAATGCAGCTCCGAAAGTTTATCTGGATTCAACACTGAAGGAAATTATCAGTACGATTTCGCAAGGTCGTCTAGGAGCTGTTGCCGTGGTGGATAGTGAAGGTGTTATATTGGGAATTATCACGGATGGCGACATCCGTCGTCTATTGCAAAAAGTGGATGATATCAATACGATTACAACTGCTGATTTTTATACTACCGGAGGTTATACTGCTCAACCTGAAATGCTTGCTGTGTCTGCATTAGACTTGATGAAGACGCATGACATTTCGCAGTTAATGATTGTTGATAAGGTCAAACATTTCCTAGGATTTGTTCACTTACATGATTTGGTAAAAGAAGGGTTGGGTTAGTTGTAGATAATATTAGTCAAATGTATATGTGCGATTAAACAAGTTCTTCCATTGAAAGCCCTCTTCACCTAAATAGGTAATGAGTTCCGACTCCAATAAGAAATGTCTAATTTCTTCGAAATTCCAATACAGAAATTGAGGCAATTCAATCTTTTGTCCTGAATGGCAATAAATGATTATTGTTTTTATATATCGATAAATACTTCTATTGCCATAATTAGAAATACTAAACCCTTTTATTTCAGAACTGCTTATTGTTTTCTTCGAAAAAAAATCCTGAATAAAAACCTCGTTGTTGATTTCAATCAATTTATATCGTTGTGTTAATGTAGCTTTTCCGAAGGAATAAAGAACAAATAGCTGAAATGCAATTCCGGCTACAGATATCAGAATAGCAAGAAATACTTCATTTTTTTTGAAGAAAGAAGGAACTCCGACAACGACAAACATTATCAAACATGACAATAAAAGTAATAAGAGCGACAGTCTGGCTATGAAAACTATATATATAAATCTACTTTTGAAATCAGACATATTATCAACATTTATTTTATGCAGAATGCAAAAAAATATCAGAAGGTAGTTGGAAATAATCTTTGAGTTTTTTCGCCATTTTTAAAGTCAGTTCGCGTCTACCAGAAAGAATAGAGGACACGTGACCCTTGCTTCCGATTATAGGTATTAGGTCTTTGTCTTTTAATCCTTTTTCTTCCATCTTTAGCTTGATAGCCTCTATCGGGTCAACTTCAGGAATCTGAATATGTTTCTCTTCGTAGTCCTTGACTAATAGAAGTAGTATGTCCAATTCATCCGATTCTGGCGTACCATCTTCTGCATGAAAAATCTCCATGGTTCGATTAACGGCTTTGCTATACTCTTCCTCTGTTTTTAATATTTTCCAGTTCATAGTTTACTGTTTGAATTTCTGAATGTTTGGGTCAAATACAATCGTGGTCACATCAATATTGTCATACTCTTTGTGCGTTCCGAACCAAATAATGTATGCAGCTTCTTTTTTAAAATTGACAGCTACTATTAGTCTAAAATCATTTCCCTTAATGTTGAAAACGACTCGTTGGTTCGCCACAATACTTGCGTTTCCATACATTTGCTTGAGCTCATTGAAATTCTGGAACGATTGTTTGGCAAACTCATTATACCATACCAATAATGCAGTTTTCGCATTGGGATATTTGGCGATATAATACAATATTGCCCTTTTGACAATAACGTTCATAAGCAAATATATAATTTTGTTTTCAAAATGAAAACTTTTATTTATTGCCGTTAAAATACCAATGATTAATGCACTGAGGTCCCTTTTTGCGCAGCTATATAAAAATCATAGCTGTAGACGTTGTAGGGCAACAATTTTTTAGAAAAATATTTTGCCGTGAAACAACCCAATAGAATTGGAAAAAAGAGTTGATAGCCATTCGGTAATAGATTACACACCAATATCAATGCGGTAAAAGGTGCATATATAGACGCCGACAATGTTGCGGCGGCTCCGACCATTGCAAAATTCAAAAGAATAAGATTCGTCCCAAAATAATGGTTGCATACAGTCGCAAAAAGTAATCCCAGTAAACCTCCGGCGACAATACTTGGCGCAAATACACCTCCGTCACCGCCGGCTCCAA
>JAATFC010000270.1 GCA_015655435.1 Chitinophagales bacterium
GCTCATTACAATAAAAAGCCATTACAAAATCACATCTCCAAATGGATCCTATCCGCCGCTTTTCGCTTAGACTCATCGATCACCTTTGCATAAATCTGGGTGGTCTTCAGTTCCCGGTGTCCCAGCATCTTGGAAACCGTGTAAATATCAGTACCGCTCGCCAGTTGCAGAGTGGCAAATGTGTGCCGAAAGCAATGGAATGTAATATGCTTGATAATTCCCGCATTGGCCAGCCAATTCTTGTATTCTTTCCGGTTGAACATCTTGTAGCTCAATAACGGGAACACACGCCTTTCGCCAAATTTCCGTTTGCCCAATAACGAAGCCGCTTGCTCTGATATCGGCAAAAACTCAAAACCTTTGGTTTTTCTTTGTTCAAAATTGAGGTAATAGCCTTGTCCCTCCACGTATTCCAGTTCCGACCAGAGCAATTTTTCAATATCCGAATAACGAAGCCCGGTAAGGGCTGAAAAAAGCGAGGCCTTTTTCAGCATTTTATCTTCCATGGGTGTCCTTGCCAGCGCATTCAATTCCGAGAGGCTAAGGAATTGCCGATGGGTTTCCTGTAGTTTTATGTTCTCTATTTTGGGATCCAGGGGACTTGTAAAATACCCGGCCTTATACGCTTCTTTCAAAACGAACTTGAACAAAAGGAAATAGGCACTGGCACTGTTGGGGTTCAGTTTTTTGGAAGGACGTCTCAGGCACTTGGTTTCCAACAGGAAATACCTGAAACTGTCACAGAAGCTTTCGTCCACCTCATTGAACTGCAAATGATCCCCGGCATAGGCCTGAAGATAATTAAGTGTCGAAATCCATTTCTGGTAATTTTGGTTCCCCCTCTTCTTGGCCAACGCCCAGAAAAATGCAATAAAATCCTGCTCACCCTTGGCCTTTTGGGCAAGTTGTGACTTTTCAAACTCGGTGTATATTTCCGGTTTGTTGAGCTCATTTTCCCTTTTGATTCGGATCTGCTCGGCCATCAGCATCAAATCTTTGTTGCGGGTACGGGCAAGCGATGTCTTAGGTTGCTGATCGATATGCAAACCAAGAAACTGCCGCCGGGACAATTTTCCGGTTTTGTGGTGTGGCACGGCCGGATAGAAATCAAGGTACAGGCTGAGCCGGTCCTTACCCAAAGGCTTCGTTCTCAAGGTTACGTTTATTCCCATGGTTCAAATAGTTTATCGATGTTACTTTTTTTAATAAGCGTCTTTCTTTCCAACAGTTTGGTGGCAGGCAATTTACCGGCTTTGATTATACTGCGAACTGAACGAGGATCACACCCCAGAAGGGAAGCTACTTCCCTTACGCTAAGAAATTCCTTCGTTTTAAGGATATTTGACTTATTTGTTTCTTTCATTTCAAATAGATTTTAAATAAACATGTTATCAATATTGGATCTTTTGATCAAAATTTTCCGGTCGGATAGCCTGGTTGCCTTTAGAATGCCCACACTCACCAGCCTGTATATCGTATTGGCGTGACATCTAAGTAAATAGGCAACCTCATTGACAGTCAGAAATTCCTGCTCCCTGAGTAAAGCCGCATCCAAGGCATTCACGCTGCCTCTTATTTTTTGTAAGGGAGACGCTTTGATAATATTCTCAATATTACCTTTTTGCGCCAGTCGCACCTTCAGCTTGTAATGTTTTGCATTGCACTTATGCGAACAATATTTTGTTGTTACTTTTTGAGCCTCGAACATCTGTCCGCACATCAGGCATTGCTTTAAAATCTTCAAATTTGCAGAACTCATATCTCCTTAATTTTGATTGCGCCCAGCCTAAATTTCCCCATTTAGTGACATTTAGTGCCCATTATTTCACCCTATTAATAACTATTTTTTTAGTTTTAAAAAAGCCATTTTAAAACACCATCGACAAAACCTATTTCTCCCCTATTTTGATTATGCTAAGCTTAATTTCTCCCTTTTAATATCATTTAGTCACATTTATTTCTCCCTATTTTTACCTGATTTTTTGGTTAGAAGAGGCTCAGGTACAAATATGGTACAAACACAATGCAAAAATACCCAAAGAAGCAATAGCTTATGGGCATAAAAAAAAGTTACAACGCATTGAACGTCATAACTTTAACAATTAATTCTTATGGATTTTTATAACTATTTATATAGTTATTTACCGATACAAAAGCTTCCGAATATAGCGCCTAGTATGTCGCGGTCTACTTCTACTTCCCCAGTAATCTCACCAAGATAATGAAGGCAATTACGGATATCCGGCGCTAAAAGGTCTCCCGATATATTGGACTCTATTCCATATTTAATATCTTTTAAAGACTCGGATACTTTTTGCAAAGCAGCCTGATGGCGAGCGTTCGTAACTATAGAATTTTCATAGTTGAGTTCACCGCCCGCAACTTTACTATATAGCGTGTTTTTTAAGACATCAATACCGACATGATCTTTAGCTGAGATATAAATAATAGTATGGTCGTTTAGTTTAATATCTGTCGTCAGGTCAACTTTATTGGCTACCAATATAAGCTGTCGTGCATCACCGAGATAACCTTTCAATAGATTCTCTATATCGTTTTCAGTTTCTGTATTAACATCAAAGAGATACACTACAATATCAGCCTCTTTAATTTTCTCGACACTCTTGGATACGCCAATGGCTTCAATAACATCGGATGTTTCGCTGCGAATTCCTGCCGTATCAATCAAACGAAACAAGATACCATTGATATTCAACACTTCTTCAATTGTGTCGCGTGTCGTGCCTGCAATATCGCTAACTATGGCACGTTCTTCATTCAACAAGACGTTTAACAGCGTTGACTTTCCTGCATTTGGTTTTCCGACTATAGCAACAGAAACTCCATTTTTTATTACATTTCCTAATTTGAAACTGTCCAATAATGATTGTGTGGAAAAATATAGTCTGTCAATTAATTGAACTAAGGCAGTACGATCTGCAAACTCGACATCTTCTTGCGAAAAATCTAGTTCAAGTTCTATTAATGCGCCAAAATTGATTAATTCAGCCCGCAGTTCTTTTAAGTTTTGTGAGAAGCCACCTTTGAGTTGATACAATGCGGCTTGCTGGGCGGCAGAGGAATTAGCCGCTATCATATCCGCTACGGATTCCGCCTGAGCCAAATCCATTTTTCCATTCAAAAAAGCTCTTTGAGTGAACTCTCCTGCTTTTGCTAGTCTCGCACCTTTTCGCGCCAGCGCATCCATTACTGTTGCCTGAATATAGCTAGAACCGTGGCAGGAAATCTCTACTATATCTTCGCCTGTATAGGAATGCGGATTTCTAAAAATAGACATTACAACTTCGTCCAACGTTACGTCATTATCAACCAGATATCCAATATGAATCGTCCTCGTTTTTTGTCGTGTCAAATCCTTGGAGGGAAAAAGGTTGTTAGCTATATCTATAGCATCTTTTCCACTAACCCTTATTACACCAAGAGCTCCAATCCCTGGAGGAGTTGCTAATGCATATATTGTATCTTGAAAATCGGACAGGACAGACATAATTAGTTGTTTACTTTGAATATAATTGTTTGCAACTGAGCAAAGCTAACAGCCTTGCCATTTTTCGTACCAGGAGACCATTTTCCGCTTCTCTGAACTACCCTAAGTGCCTCGTTTCCCGTACCATAACCCGCGTCTTTAACTATTTTAAAATCAGAAATAGTACTATCCGGATGAACTATAAAAGCAACGACTGCCGTGTAGACAGCAGGCATGGCACCATTACGTAAAACCATTTGCATATTGAGGTTCTTACGGAGATATTGATACCACGCGGAATCTCCACCGGGATAATGGGGCAAAGACTGGACTTTGGTAGAGGCTTGCTTTTCTATCAAATCATCAATAGGTGAAATCGGAACAATTTCTTTATTTTTTGTTTCCGGTTTGATAGCTGGTTTTACGTCAATATCAGGTCCTTCAACTGATTCAATAGCTTTATTATCAGTCTCTAAAGACTTAATAACAAGACGATTGTTTTGAACTGTGGTGTTACTGACTATTGGTACATTATCCACCTTTGTAGACTTTGCCTTGAGTGTTTCTTTTTGTTTGGGATCTATTGGTTTACTCTTGACCGAAACAGAAGGTTTTGGTATCTGATACTCCTTAATATGGATATTGACTGTGCGAACGGATTTAGGAGGGACGGGAAGATAGTCTTTTGTCTTATGGTCAAGCATAAGTACAATGATCAAGAGCAAGGAAATTGCAATAATCAAAGACCATGCATACCGTTTTTTGTAACCTTTACGTATAGGATATGCCCCATACTCTTTGTTACGGTTTTCAAAAACGATGTCGTCCCAATCCATATTTTTCCTTTTCGGCCACACTTCCTATTATACGCTTTCTATCTTAATAATGTTTGCAAAATAAAGCAAAATAAAGAGCCATGTAAGATTAGACTTACACGGCTCTTTATTTAAATCAAATATAACCGATTACTCTTCTGTCACCTGGAAGGTAACTTGCTGACGCTGACGGTAGATTACGTTTCTGCCATTCTGCACGGCAGGCGTCCATTTACCACTTCTCTGGATTACACGTACCGCTTCCTGAGCTGTACCATAGCCTGGATCGTTCTCTGCTTTTACCTGAGAAACAGTTCCATCTTTTGATACAACAAAAGAAACAACAACTGTATAATTTCTTCCAGAAGGAGCTCCGTTCTCAGTTGGAACATCTGCTCTCAGATTTCTTGTCAGATAATTCTTCCAAGCAGCCTGTCCTCCAGGATATTGGGCTTCTTTTTGTACGTTGGTATATTCCTTGTTGTCATCCTCACCCTTAGTCTGACCAGTTCCATCACCCACATCTGGACGTCCGAAACCGCTTCCACCTGGACCATCCACTTTAACTGGCGGAGCAACAACATCGGTTTTAAGACCTTTTTGGTCAAAAGTACCAATCTTGGTATCGACAACTTCCTCTACTTTCTTCACCTTGTTTTCTTCTTTGAAAACATTGTCAGGAACGATTTTTGGAGGTGTCACCTTTTTAACTTCCAACTTAACCGGATCGGGGTTTTTCTTAGTTGGAGCTGGCTTGGGAGCATCCGGTTTTTTAGGCTCAACAGGCTTAGGAAGATTTACCTTAGAAAGATTTACATCTTCCACCAGAATCTTGCCATTACTTTTTTTCTTTGCACCTAAAATCGCGCTGCTTCCAAGAACAATAAGCAGTAGAGCACAGACGACCAAAAGCGAAGCAACCACACGTTTAGTATAGGTGCGTCTCAACTGATAGGCACCGTATGCCTTGTTTCGACCTTCGAAAAGAAGATCTAACCAGTCTGATTTTAAAATTTTATTTGCATCCATTGTTTAAAAATTTGAAGTCATTATTATTTACCCTTTGAGGCTAAAAGTTTTGCAGTAGCCTCATCGATATTGACCAGTGCATATCTGTCAACCAAGCTAATCTTCATTTCGTCCAATATGCTCACCACATCGGAATATGTACTGCTGTCACCTGGCATGATAACGACAACGAAATCATCTGCTGGGGTTGATTGCTTCTTTTTGACGATTTCACTTCTGATATCGCTCAAAGAGCTTTCTTTCCAGTTCGCTCCGGTAGCACTCGGTTCCCCTTCATAGTAAAACACACTATTGTCTTTTCCCAATATGATAGTAAGAGCTCCAGAGGCTTTTGCCTGGTTTTGATCCTGTAAATCATCCTTCCTGTCATCCGGCATTGTCAAGTGTATTGCCGCGGGCTGGCTAAGAGTCGAGGAAAATACGAAGAATGTCAAAAGAAGAAAACCCAAGTCAACCATTGGCGTCAAATCCACTCTGGTAGATAATTTTTTCGCTTTCTTGACCCCCGGGCCTTTCTTCCCGTGGCCACTGTCGCCACCCAAATCTACGTCTGCCATAGCTTTCTTTTTTTATAAAATTATTTAATTCTGTTTTCTCTATTTACCCTTATTGGCTTCCCACAGTAATGTACCTGCCGGAACCGCCTCTGGGTTTGTAACCAGTTTGAATTGGAACTGCTCGTTGGCTTTCATCGCATCGATAACACTTCTAAACCCTGGATATTTGGCAACATTATCACCTTTGATGACAAAGTTGGCTGGAGTTCCGATATAGACCTCATTAGTTGCGCGTATCCATGTTTTCATGTCATTGTCGGACGAGTCCACCGACATCCCTGGTAACTTATCTGTAAGATCCTTTTCATTCATTGCTGATTGCTCCTTCAGATTGGTCAAAGGAACCCCGATTACAGATTGTTTAGACAATTTGTCAATCTGATCGCTTGACAAACCTAGACTACGTAAAGTGTTGACACCTTCAATGATAGATTTCTTTTTGTCCTCGTCCTGAATGGCCAAGAACACTTTTCCATCTTTGTTGATAGTCACCAATATAACGTCTTTATCCGGAGCAACCTGTGTAGAGACTGAATTCGGATTGGTTACCGGAATCGCTTCAGCAGGTTTCAACTTAGTCGCAAGAATGAAGAAAGAAAGTAATAGGAAAGCCACGTCACACATCGCCGTCATGTCGATGGATGGAGTCTTTCTGGAGATTACGGGTCTTGCCATTCTTTATACTTTTAATTTACGTTATTAAGATGCAGTGCTGCATCTAATTCCATAAACAACTTAAAAAAATTATTTGTAGTTAGCAGAGAAACTTTGTCCTAAAGTAAATCCGCACTCGTCGATACCGTAAGTAACTGCATCTATCTTGGTTGTAAAGATGTTGTACATAACGATTGACAATGCAGAAGTACCAATACCCAACGCAGTGTTGTACAAGGCTTCAGAGATACCTTTTGACAACTCTCCGGCATTGTTACCACCACCACCTTCACCAAGGGCTGCGAACGCTGTAATCATCCCGATTACCGTACCCAACAAACCAAACAATGTGGCAACGGATGCGATAGTAGAAATGAAGATCAGGTTTTTCTGCAACATTGGCAATTCCAAAGCCGTAGCTTCTTCGATATCTTTTTGGATAGCTGCTAATTTTTGTTCTGTATCCAATTCAGTATCCGTAATCATTTCTTTGTACTTTTTAAGACCAGATTTCATTACGTTACCAACAGAACCTTTTTGTTTGTCGCAAAGAGCGATAGCTTTATCAACATCGCGGTTAGCAAGGTTGAACTGTACTTGACGGATGAAACCGCCGATGTTACCAGTTCCTTTTGCCTTAAGAATTGTCAAACCTCTTTCGATAGAGAAAGTGATTGTAATCAAAAGCAAGGAAATCAAAAGAGGTACGATGATACCACCTTCATACATACGTGCAAAACCTCCAATTGGATCTTTGTGCTTAGGCCAAAATCCACCCGCTGCATCAGGATGTGCGAAGTTGGACGGGCTACCGATTATAAAACGCCAAATACAATAACCTAAAATTAGACAAATGATAGGTGCAACTATGGAAATTGCGTTTGAAGAACCACCTTGAGGTGCAGAAGCTGCAGGTTTCTTTGGAGCTGCAGAAC
>JAATFC010000211.1 GCA_015655435.1 Chitinophagales bacterium
CCCTATCATATCGGCAACGGAATTTTCGGTGGTTTGATGCCAACTGTTGCGGTGTATCTAGTTAGCAAGTCGAAAGAAAACGGAGATGCACATTACTATCTGGAAGGGCTCTGGTATCCCATAATCTTATCTATCATTTGTTTTGTTATTGGACTGATATATATCAACAATAAAAGAAACAAAAACATTGCATAATATTAAAAGACTATAAAAAATGGACAAGCTGAAAAGATTTTTAGGTATCGTATGGATGGCACTCGCTATCGCCTTCGGATATTATTGCATCGGCGTATTTGGATGGCCGAAGATTACATCAGGCAAACAGGACGACTTGGTTTTCGGAATAGTCATTCTGTTCGTATTGACACCGATTATAGTCGGCGGACTTTTTACGTTTGCCTACTATAGTTTTGCCGGAGAATATGACGAGTCGAAAGCATAAAGTTTCGGCAAATCAATACGACAAACAATAGAAAACCCCGAAAGTCTAAGACCTTCGGGGTTTTCTATTGTTTGCAAAAAAATCTCTTTATAGCACTATATTTTTTTCAACCATCATCCTTCTTAGGTTAATAAGACCGTAACGCATACGTCCTAGAGCCGTATTGATACTGCAATTGGTTATGGAAGAAATTTCTTTAAAGGAAAGGTCGGCAAAATGTCTCAACACAATCACTTCACGTTGGTCTGACGGTAACTCGTCCAGCATTTTGTACATACGTCCGTAGCTCTGCTTGCGAATGATGCGCTGTTCCGCATTGTCAATATTGGAGTCTATCGTATCGAAAATATCTTTTATTTCAGAACTTTCGCTCGTGACAACAGGAGGCTGACGTTTTTGTTTACGGAAATAATCAATACACAAGTTGTGCGCTATCCTCGCCGCCCAAGGCAAAAATTTACCCTGTTCGTTATACCTGTTATAACGCAGTGTATCGATGACACGTATGAATGTATCCTGATAGATATCGTCCGCAATCCATTGGTCTTTCACAAGGAAAAATATGGTGCTGTACAATTTGTCCTTATAACGGTCTATCAATTTGTCCAAAGCTTTGGTGTTTCCTTGTTGAAACGCATGTATCAACGCGGTGTCGCTCAGAATTTTTAATTCAGTCATATTGATTCAAATAAAATAATCGACAATTTAAAAATAGTAACTCAAAACTGACTGTTGAATGGTTAATTCAACAATTAAAATATTTTATAATTACTTCTACGAGTGTAAAAATTGTCTATAGGCGGTATGCGGTGTTTTTGCAAAGATAGCTTTATTTCTAAATTTATTGTGGATTCTACAACTTTTTTTTATCGTTACTTTAACGATGATTATAAAACATTAATTATCAATATTTTATAAGTAAAATTTTATAAATCAACCGACTTTTTCGTACTTTTATTGTATGCCTACAAAAACGAAGAAGCAACCAGCTTCCATCAAAAAAGATACATTGGACGAACAGGAATCATCTTCCATCTACATAAAAGGTGCACGCACACACAATTTGAAAAACGTTTCCGTCAGCATTCCCCGCAACAAGTTTACCGTCGTTACCGGCGTATCGGGAAGTGGCAAATCGTCCCTGACCATCGACACGCTTTTTGCGGAAGGACAACGTCGCTACGCGGAGAGCCTGAGTGCATACGCGCGCCAGTTCATGGCACGTATGCCGGCACCGGACGTTGATTACATCAAAGGATTATGCCCGGCAATTGCCATCGAGCAAAAAGTCACGACACGCACGCCCCGAAGTACAGTCGGCAGCATGACAGAGATATACGATTACCTGCGCTTGTTGTTTGCACGTATTGGACATACGATTTCGCCTATAAGCGGACAAGAAGTCCACAAAGACGACGTAGCAGATATTGTCCAATATATATCGCGACAACCCGAACATTCCAAAATCTATATCCTTGCGCTATTCAAACAACAGCAGAACAGGGAGATTCCTGAAGAGTTGAATATCCTTGTCCAAAAAGGTTTTTCACGCATCTTTATTTACGATAAGGAAGCCTCCGAAACATTGCTGATAGAGGACCTGCTCGAAGAAAAAGAAGCTGTATTAAAAAAGAAATTCAAAAAAGGTAGCACCTATGTACTTGTCGATCGTCTTGTCAAGAAAGACTTTGACGAGGATGAGCTGCACCGTATCGCAGACTCCGCCAATACAGCATTTTTCGAGGGAGAGGGCGAGGTTCACGTTGTGACGGATAATGATGCACCTTTCCAGTTCAGCAACAAATTTGAGCTAGACGGCATTCGTTTCGAAGAACCCGTTCCCAATCTTTTTTCTTTCAATAATCCCTACGGAGCTTGCCCTACTTGTGAAGGGTTCGGACAAGTACTAGGAATCGACCCGGACTTAGTCGTTCCCGACAAAAGGTTGAGTATTTACGAAGGGGCGGTTGCTCCATGGAAAGGAGAAAAAATGGTTTGGTGGAAAGACCAGTTTGTCAAGGGTGCTTCCGGTTTCAAATTCCCAATACACAAGGCTTTTGCAGACCTAACGGACGAGCAGGTACAACAACTCTGGGAAGGCAATAAATATGTGCAGGGAATCAATGATTTTTTTGCAGATATCGAATCGCATTTATACAAAGTCCAAAACCGTGTCCTGTTAAGCCGTTACAGAGGGCGAACTCCATGCCCGGACTGTCATGGTTACAGACTGCGAAAAGAAGCCTTATACATAAAAATAAACGGGAAACATATTGGCGAACTTAGCACGATGCCAACCAAGGATTTATTGGTTTGGATACAAAATTTGCCAATAACCGAAAACGAACAAAAAATAGCCAACCGTCTGACAACCGAAATACAGCAACGGCTGCAAACCTTGATTGACGTGGGTCTTGGCTATCTGACACTTAACCGTCTTGCCAATACGCTGAGCGGCGGCGAGAGTCAGCGCATACAACTGACCAGAAGTTTGGGTAGTACATTGACTGATTCTTTGTACATATTGGACGAGCCATCTATTGGCCTCCATTCGAGAGATACTGAAAACCTAATCAAGGTATTGAAAAGGTTGCGCGACCTACACAATACTGTGGTCGTCGTTGAACATGACGAAATGATTATGCATGAAGCCGACCATATCATTGATATGGGGCCTTTGGCGGCACATCTTGGTGGCGAAGTGATTGCGCAAGGAAACTATGAACAACTCATCAACAATCCCGACAGTCTGACTGGTCAATACCTTAGTAGAAAACTCCGTATTGAAGCTCCGAAAAAAGTGCGTGAGTGGCACAAATCCATCACTGTTGAAGGCGCTAGGCAGAATAATCTGAAGAATATTACGGTTCAATTTCCACTCAACATTCTCTGCGCAGTTACAGGTGTAAGCGGTAGCGGAAAGACGACTTTAGTCAAACAAATCCTTTATCCAGGGCTGATGAAAATGAAGGAAGGAACGAGCGAATCTGTTGGCTTTCACAAGGCAATTACCGGCGATATCAAAGCCGTGACGCACATAGAACTAGTCGACCAAAATCCAATCGGAAAATCTTCGCGCAGCAACCCAGTTACTTACATCAAAGCTTACGACGAAATAAGAAACTTATTTTCAAAACAAGCCCTTTCCAAAATAAGAGGATTCCAACCGAAACATTTTTCGTTTAATGTGGACGGAGGGCGCTGCGATGCCTGCAAAGGCGAGGGCGAACAAGTCGTGGAAATGCAGTTTCTGACTGACGTGCACTTGACGTGCGAAGTTTGCGGCGGCAAAAGATTTAAGGAAGAAGTATTGGAAGTCCAATATAAAGGCAAAAGCATCTATGATATATTGGAACTCAGTGTTGACGAAGCACTCGAACATTTCAAGGAAGAAAAAAATATCCAAAAAGCCATACAACCATTGCAGGACGTAGGTTTGGGCTATATAAAACTCGGGCAGTCTTCCGACACCTTGAGTGGCGGAGAAGCACAGCGCGTCAAACTCGCAAGTTTTCTTGGACAGGGTCAAAAAGCAGGACACATTCTTTTCATATTTGACGAGCCGACAACGGGTTTACATTTTAACGATATCAAAAAACTTTTGTCCTCTTTCCGTGCCTTAATCCATCAAGGTCACAGCATCATCGTGATAGAACACAATACCGATGTCATCAAGTCTTCGGACTGGGTTATCGACCTGGGACCGGAAGCAGGGGTTGATGGAGGTAATCTGGTATTTGCAGGAACACCGGAAAACCTCAAAAAGTGCAAACAAAGTTATACCGGAAAATATTTGTAAAATATCCTAAAGCGTTTCCTTAATTGAGGAAACGCTTTTTGTTTAAATTTCACTTTTCTCTTTATTTAAAATTCCTACCTTCCATTACGTAAAACAAAAAACGATTGTATGAAAATAGCCTTTCACGGTGCGGCGCGTACCGTTACCGGAAGTAAACATTTAGTAACACTGAAAAACGGAACGCAGTTTTTATTTGACTGTGGCATGTTTCAGGGAATGGGAGCGGAAACAGACAGTCTGAACAAAGACTTTGGATTTGACCCATCTCCTATCAAATATTTGTTTTTGTCACATGCGCATATTGACCATTGCGGTCTGATTCCTCGGTTGGTAAAAAAAGGATTTCGGGGTAGAATATTTTGTACATCAGGAACTCGTGACTTGGCAGAAATCATGTTAAAAGATTCCGCCAAGATACAGATGGACGATGCCGAATTCCTACGAAAACGTGCTGTCAAAATGCACATTCCATCCAATACAGAACCGTTATATACATTGGACGACGTAGATGCAACACTTGACCTTTTTGAAACGGTCAACTATAATACGTGGATACCTATTGAGCAAGGGCTAGAAGTATATTATGCAGATGCCGGACATATCATCGGCAGTACGTCTGTACATGCACGTATCACGGAAAACGGAAAAACAAAACAGCTTTCTTTCAGTGGTGACGTGGGTCGTTACAAAGACATCATTTTGAAATCTCCGCAACCTTTTCCACAGGCAGACTTTATCCTGATAGAAAGTACATACGGCAATAGTTTGCATGAGGACGTTTTCAACTCGCCAGACGAGCTATTGGAATGGATAAAGAAAACATGTATCGAGAAAAAAGGAAAACTCATTATTCCTTCGTTCAGTGTGGGTCGTACGCAGGAACTATTATATTTTCTTAATCAACTAAGCAATGAAAGACAGTTGCCCAATATTCCCATATATGTTGATAGTCCGTTGAGCCTAGAAGCAACGGAAGTAACGAAAAAACATAGTGAAGGATTCAACAAACGCATTCAGGATTTACTGAAAATAGATAACGACCCGTTTGATTTCACCGGGCTTACTTTCATAGAATCGGTGGATGAAAGCAAAGCACTCAATACGGACACTCGTCCAATGGTCATTATCTCGGCAAGTGGTATGGCTGATGGAGGACGTGTGAAACACCATATTTATAACAATATAGAGGACAGCCGCAATACGATTCTGATTGTTGGATATTGCGAGCCCAACTCGCTCGGAGGGCGCTTGATGCGCGGTGCCAAGGAAGTTCACATATTCAACGAAGCACTCCCCGTCAATGCGGAAATCGGAATTATGCGCAGCATGAGTGCACACGGCGACTATGACGACCTGTGTCAGTTCTTATCTTGTCAAAATCCAAGTCTAGTGGACAAATTATTTATAGTTCACGGTGAATATGAAGTACAACAGGATTTCCAGAGAAGTCTTTTGAAAAATGGTTTTAAAGATGTACAAGTTCCAGCCTTGCATCAGGAATTCTTTTTGTAGAAAATGATAAAAACAAGGCTCGAATCTTAATAATTCGAGCCTTGTTTTATTTAAACAGGTTCACAACTCCGTCCAGTCCAATATAGTCAAATGAAATCTGTGCTTGCTGTTTCACTTTAGGTTTGGCGTGGTAGGCTATAGACAACCCCGCAGCATGTAGCATTCTCAAGTCATTGGCACCATCGCCAATAGCAATTGTTTCTTTTGGAGATATACCCAGTTGTTCGCAACAATTCAATAAAGTTTTTGCTTTCTCTTCCGCATTGACTATATCACCCAAAATTTTTCCAGTCAATTTTCCATCCTTAATTTCCAGCGTATTGGCACGCGTATAGTCGAGTTTATATTGGCTCTTTAATTTTTCCGTAAAAAAAGTAAAACCACCCGACACTAACAATGTCTTAACTCCAGCATCTTGCAAGGTCTGCAACATAGTTTCCGCACCAGGAGATAATCTAAGTTTTTCATCAAATACTTTTTGCAAAGCAGATTCATCCAACCCTTCCAATAGTGCGACTCTTCTGGTCAGGCTTTCGTTGAAGTCCAGTTCACCGTTCATTGAAGCATGTGTGATACTTGCAACTTGTTCTTTTACTCCATACAGGTCTGCAATCTCATCTATACACTCAATCTGGATGAACGTGCAGTCCATATCCATCACCAAAAGTTTATAGTCTTCCAACTTAGCATCCGTAGGTAAAAAAGCATAGTCCGCACATAGTCCAGAACTTAATTGTGCTATCGCAGCAATATCCGAATCTTTCGCTGCATTAAACCTCCAAACCTTATCTGCAGTCTCTTCTATGGAAGATGCTTGGGAATGTCGCACGAACGCGTCTTTATCTTTTTGTGCCAAAGTAGCACCTTGTACAATTAATTTCATAACGATTCTAAATTCCGCAAAATGCCTAACGGTTGGGCTAAAATAAAGTTACGATGTTACAAAATTTAATTGAAAACACCATGCAACAATATCGTACTATATGTCCATTCCTGCCGAGAAAACAGCAATTCATCGATTACTTATCTTCACGGAGCAATTCAGTATGATATTTGCAATATAGATAAATGATTCTTTTATAGAAAACACATACCCAAAGGAAAACAAGCAGAAATGAAGCATTTCGGATTATCGTTCAAGTTTTTAATTGCGTCAGTATTTTTATTGACACAACTCAATATAAAAGCACAGAACAACAATAACAGCACTCAAAACGATTCCATTAAAATTGGAAATGTCTCTCCAAAAACAGACACCACGCAAGAGTACAAAGCTCTGAAATCAGCTATCTCGGCAGATACAATCATCCCGTTCGTCGCGGACAAACTGGAGAAGTTCAGTATGAAAATCCATACATCCAATCGTATTTTGAAAAGTACACTGGATCTAAAGGACCAAAACGCCAAGATCGATTCCATGGATGTAAGCCTTGACAAAATGCAGAAACGCATGTCAATGCCTGGATACAAACTTAATCTCCAGTATACCAATACTTCATTGATCCTCCAAGGGGAATCACAAGAAGAGACGGAAAACAATCTCAAGCAACTCACTGAATTATACACTAGCCTTACGCAAAATAATAAAGAAATAAAGGGGATACTCAATGATCCTATATTCCAGCTTAAAGGTATTCCCGACTCCAACCTTGTCGCACAACTATATGATTTAAAATCAGAAAGCCGCGCCCTCGACTCCTCCGAAACAATCAATATAGCTAAACTCAATTATCTCCGAAGTAGAACAGCAACGTTGAATCTAAGGCTAAAGGACATGCTATCTGACCTTCGTTTTTTGCAGGGAAACAGAATGTCTACCATCTGGAATAAGGAAGAACCTTCATTTCTTAAATTAGGTAGAGACGCATATAAACAGGATCAGGGTTTCGCCTACAATGTAAGCCGAGCAATCAAGGTTTCCTTTCGTATCATTGGTATCTATATGAAAGAGAAAGGCTATTTGGTCTTATTGGACATTTTCTTATTAGCTATGACCTATTGGATTTCATATTCCTGTAAGAAAAAACTGGCCAAAAGCAACAACGAAGAAAATAGAACGCTACAGCCACTTGTTTTCTTTTCCAGAAATATATTGGCATGTACCGCATTTGCAGCATTATGTTATTTCTATTTCTTCTTTGCAAATCCACCAACCTCTCTTCTAAACTTATTGGAAATCGGGCAAATCCTTATTCTAACTTATCTACTTGTCCCAATACTGCATAAAAAAGAAAGAGTTATTTGGTTAGCTTTGGCAATCATCTGTATTTTTCTTTGCATCGACAATCAGTTGTTAGAGTCCACCATTGGCGAAAGGTGGATGTTACTTTTCCTACAGTTGGGATTAATCGCCACGCTATTTTACACATTTAAAAACCTTTCCCAACTTACCGGACTTTTTAGCAAAAACAACCTCATCAAGACGCTGCTTTTTACGGTACTTGCGCTGGCAATATTATCGCTACTGACCAATTTAACAGGACGTGTCACACTTTCCAAAATTTTAGGCTTTACGTCGATTCAGATAGTCATATTGACTGTGATATACAGAGTCTTTTCTAATATCGTATTGGAGTTTATCTATCTATACAGTGAAGCCAATAGCAACAGTCGGTTTTCAGCTTTTCTCAATTATTCTGAATTGAGAAACAAGTACAATAGGATTCTATTCATAGTCTGTGGAATTGCTTTTTTTCTAAACATTACGCACTGTCTTTACCTATACGCTCCGATAATATTTACCATCAATATGGTATTGACACACCATCACACTATTGGCGCATTTGACTTTACACTATATTCCATTTTTATTTTTATATTGATCATATGGATTGCCGGTACTATAAGTAGCTTTGTTCGATTCGTATTGGGAAGTGAAAATTTCAGCAATGCCAATAAGCGAAACAAAATCGGATCAATGACTTTGCTTATCCGACTGGCAATCTGGATACTTGGATTCTTGGTTGCAATTGCAGCAGCAGGCATCCCCATTGACAAAATAACGATTATATTGAGTGCGTTGGGAGTGGGTATTGGATTTGGTTTGCAGAATATTGCCAACAACTTAGTCTCAGGAGTCATATTAGCGTTTGAAAGACCAATACAAGTTGGCGACAGCATCGATATCAGTGGTACATCTGGAACAGTGAGCGAGATAGGCGTTCGCTCCAGTAAACTGAAAATAACCGGCGGCGCAGATGTTATCATCCCTAACGGGGATATTCTTTCACAAAAAATAACGAACTGGACATTAACCAATCGAACAAAGCAAGAATCTTTCCCTATACGCATTGCATACGGAGAAGATCTTTACAAAGTCAAAAAAATCATTGAAGAAGAACTTGCTTGTTCGGATCTTATATTGGAAGAACCTCCGATAGCGGTTACAGTCAACGATTTCGGAAGTAACACCGTACTATTGAAAGCTTATTTTTGGGTTCGAGACGTGGACAATTCTTCAAGTATTCGCAGTAAACTTATGTATCAAGTCTATGCAAGATTGTTGCGGGAAAATATCCAATTGCCCAAAGACAGTGGCAGCGATGAAAATAGCTAGCTACATTGAATGGTAGAGCAAAATTAACCTCGTCCTAATGTTTTAGTCCTCATTCTTTTCATCATCCGATTCCTCTTCTAGTTTATCCGAATTACGTCCTCTACGCAAATGAATCTTAGGTTTGTCCTGTGTTCCTGTAACGGTGAATGGGATTCCGAAAATACCGAAAGGAGGCAAACCTAGACGTGCATTGAGATTGAGCCTTCCATCTAAACTAATCTGTCCCTCAAAACGTGGGCGAAATCCTGCAACCTTGAGTTTGGTTCGCTCGATAGTCATGATATTGTTTTGAATTTTGGACTTGATATCAATTTTTGAAACATCAGGGTCGACTATTTTTTCCTTTCCGGTTGACTTGCTCACCGCACTAAACAATTTAAAGCCTTTCATTTTCACTTTTTTCACGGACAACACACCTTCCCCTTTCAGCGATTTCAACACCGGATACATATCCTTGTTGAGTCGTCCACCAAGCGTATAGTCCAAACCCACAACGCCTTCTGCGCCTTTTGCCGCGGTCATCATATCACGCAAAAAAGCAACTTGTGTATAGGCTTTTTTAATATCAAACTCTTTTGCGGTAATATGATAGTCAAATGTTGCTGCAGTAGGTTTTAGGCTTGTGTATTTTGCCTGCATCGCAACCGGAGCATCCACTATGTTGAAATTCAGACTATCCAATTGCAAGGTATTTTTGTATACGTGCATTCCTCCGTTTATATTTTCAATAGGCAAACCCTTGAAAACTAGTTTACCCACGGAAGCGTTGAACATCAAATCCAGATTGTCCGGAACCATGACCACACCTGCATCGGAAGTCTTTTGTGCACTAGATTTCCCATCAGAAGAAGCATCTGCGAAAAACATAAAATCATCCGCCAATATGTACTTACTATGTAAATCAAAATTACCTTTCAAGGATTGGTTTTTCTGCGTTGCATAACCAATCACATTAGACAAAAATCCATCAAGTGTTACATTGGATTTACCGTAATTGGCATTGAACTTATCAAACCACATCTTGTCCTGATCAAAACGGAACAATCCTTTATGTATAAGAAGTGCCAAAGGAAACAGTTCCGAGCGCAGTTTCACATCTTCCACACGCAGCGTTCCTTTATTGTTAAGGCGACTATAATTCCCAGTCAAAGCGTCGCTCTGCAATCCATTCAAACTAAAATTAGTATAGACTTTTCCGGTTACATCATAACTTTTTTGAGCAAAGACTTTGTAGATTTTCGCAATATCAATTCCTCCTTTTGAATAAACATGGTATTGGAGATTATCAAAATTTTTCAGGTCTGCTTTTAAGTAAAAAGGTTGTCCTGCAAAAGAAAAAGAAACTGGTTTCAGATTGACTATCATTGTCTTCAACGAAGCTGTCTTGTTGACAATCGTTGCATCCACACTAAGATTTTTTATACTTTCAGGAAAGTTATTTGTTTTAACCAAACCATTATCCAGTTTGAGTTTCAATGTCATGACGGGAGTCTTTCTTTTTTCTGGAAGGAACTGACCTTTTACAAATCCATCCAGATTCAAATCACCGGCAATATCCAAACCCTTCTGCAAAGGATAGAACTTTTTGATATCCTCCAGACGAATCATGGACTTCAAGTTGGCATCGACAAACGGAACATGTCCATTTTTAAGATGAAAAAATCCTTTTATATAGCTACCCATCGCCGTTGAATTCAAATCATCAAGATTAATGGTAGCGTGCTCTTTGATGCTGTCCGGACATTGTGCAACCAAACGAAAACTCGCCTGGTCAATCGCTCCGGGCAATGTATCTATTTTGGCATAACCATTTTGCAAGGTCGCTGTCAGGTTGAAACGCGGGATACTTACAAGAACCGAATCCACGGATTTCCGTAACGTTCCTTTCTGTACAATCCCTCTCTTGAAACTACCGTCCGCACTGAACTGAGCTAATAGTCTTCCTTTGAAATGGATGTCTTTGTAACCCGTTGCTGCATTCCATTTTTCCAAATCCATATCCGCGCGCAACTTGGTATGCAACTCAGGTCGATTAAGATTGCGCAGCTTCATCACCATGCTCAGGTAATCTTTATCCATATTGAAAAACAAAGAATCAATATTGACGTACGCGCTATCCATATTGAAACTCGGAATACTTGTCTGAAAATTGAGATACAAATTAGAAATAGGCGTCGGAGCTTTTGCATGCTTTACAAAACCATTCCGGATTTTCATATTGAATGTCAGCGAGGGCATTTCGCCTGTCGTCGCTATATATTTTCCGCCCAATGTCACATTCACGTCTGCATAGCCTTTTACCTCTGTCTGATCCAACCATTTCAGATATTCCGGTGGTAAAACCGTAACGATATCGTGCAGTTGAGACGCTTTGGATTGTAGTTTGAAATCCATGATATAGCCATTGGAAAGAAAACCGAAATGTCCATTTAACTGAACGGGCAACGCATTTATCTTCAAGTCGTTTTTCTGAAAATCAAACTCAAGCGAATTGGTATTGATTTTTGTAATCAAATCCCCTTCTAGTTTTTTGGACAATATATAAGATGAATTACCGTAGCTCAAGTCAAAAGAATTGATGGCAATATGCGAATACAAGTCAAACAAAGATTTAGCTAAATCACCTCGCCCCAAATAGTTCAAATCATTGGCAGCAATACGGATTGGAATCGAACGGTCGTCATAGATAAGATTGCAATGGTCTATTTGTATCTTCTCAAGATTCAACGCAGTCTGACTCGTGTCGCTTTTTTCCTTTGTTGTATTGGATGATTTGTAAACATTATAATTGGCATGCCCCGTCGAATCTACCAATACATGAATATCCCCATCAGACAAATAAAACTTGTCAATAGACAAACTTTTTGAAAAAACACTCATTAGGTTCACTCCCATGCCTAGCTCTTTCGCTGCAATCAGCGTATCTTTTTGGAATGGTGCAGAACCTTTCAAGGAAAAATCATATAGTGTGAGTGTCAATGATGGAAAGTGTTTGAAAAAAGACAGACGAGCTTTTGAAAAATCCATTTCACCAGAAATCGTACTGTTCGTCCACGATTTTATTTTATCGGAAATAGTTTTGGGGAAAAGAATCGGCAATAAAAACATTAAAGCCAATAAAGAAGTGACGGCTATCCCGGAAATCTTGAGGGTCTTCCAAACTATTTTTTTGAACATTCTTCTATAGTTGCATTAATGGGTTCCACATATTGTGTGTAGGGTCTATCCTATATCCAATTAGTCACCAAATAGCAGAAAACCAAATCAGATAAAGAAAAGACAAATATAATTTTTCTGCGTCATTACCAGATAGAAAACTCCTTAGAATCGACAAAAGCCCGACAATAGGGACTGTCGGGCTTTTGCACTGTTGATTTGTATTGAAAAGTTATTCCGTGACAGTTATCGTACCAGAGCCATTTGCAGAGAAATAAGCGCCGTTGTACATCGCATCTGCCTGCACCGGACCTAGTTTATAAACGCCCGGAGAAACCGCTCGTACCATATAGTAGAAATTTTGCGGGTCACCTTTTATATTGGTAAAAAGATTCAACCGATCATCCCTAATGTCCATATAGTCCGGCGTATTGCTGTTTTTGTCCGTAATCCATTTTACTGTAGGAATGTCAACCAGTCTTGTATTTTCAATTTCAAATCCTGCGGGCAGCATATCGGTAACTACGACATTGTCAATCTGCAAACCTCGTTCTCCCGTCAAGGTCAGTTTAACTACAACCAAGTCGTTTTGTTTGAATTTGTTTCCTGTCAAAACATTACCGTTTCTATCGTAGAATGTCCTACGCACTTGGATATGGTTGTCCGTTTCTTTGATAGAGCCATCAACCGTAATGCCAGACACTTCTTTGAAATAGTAGAATGTACCTTTATCAACGGAGATTTTCAATGACTGGTTTGCAAAATCTGCCAATCGAGCGGACCAAGGTGTGCTTGTAATATCGGCCACTTTTTTCTGACCAATATAAGCAGATGCACGTCCATCTTCCGCCAAACTTTTCTTGGCAATTTTTCCCAAAGCCAATATAGCAAAAGCATTTTCCTGCGTATTGAGCGAATATTGCTTTTTCATCTGGTCGGTCATCAGTCGGGAAAGTTCACCTATCTGAGCATTGGCCGGGTCTGCATCCAACAACGCATTTAAGGAAACGCCCATATCACGTACATACGAATAAAAACTACCACCGAACTCTGTAAATGAACGCTCCCCTTGGAATGCAGCGGGCAAGACTTGTTTTCCTTGTTCCGTATTACCTGAAATCATGTATGCTCCTGCTAACAGATATTTCCCATCCAAACTCAATGCACCGATATTGGCCTTGTAATAGTTCATCAAGCTCGTCTGTGGTTGTTTTGCCAAAGCCAATACATATAAGGAATACGGTACTTCTTTCGCTATAATGACTTTCTGCTGATTGCCATTATAGTATAGTGTGGACGTCTCGCGTTTTTTGAGTTTGGCTTTTAGATAGCCTAATAGTTTGTTATTGAAACTAGGATTGACGTCAAATCCCGCTTTCGTAGCTTCTTGCAAGAAATGTGCTGCGTAAACAGAACCCCACCAACTGCTATATCCGCCACCAGGCCAATAGCTCAACGAACCGTCCGGCAACTGCATCGCCTGTAGTTTCAGTATCGCCTGTTGTACATTATAGTTTGCTTCTTTTGTATTGGATTTATTGTTTCCAATAGCCGTAACCAAATCCCCAAAATACAATTGCGGGAAAACAGAGGAAACCGTCTGTTCGACACAACCATACGGATATTGGACTAGATAGTTTAGATTTTTGGTAAATTGTACCAATGGTGTTCTGGCGACTAAGAATGAACCGTCCAACGAGCCCGGTAAGAAATTGTTAGGAGCAGTAACCGTTTCGGTGTTACCAGCTTTTATGACACCCGAACTATATTGCTTTTGCAAAGAAGCCGGAGGTCTTACCGCAATTTCTGTTTCGTTGTTGAATGTTTCGTTTAGTGCGCTTACTTTAACCGAAACCTTCCCCGCACCAATCTGGTTGGCAGCATTCAGTTCGTACACTGCGCGACCTTCGTTATTAGCAGGAATACTTATAGTAGTTGTTTTCGTACTAGCAATATTCAACGGCCCTTCCGTCGTTACCTCAACATTTGCATTAATTGCTTTTCCTGTCGTATTGCTCAATGTTATAGGCATGATCGCCTTGTCGCCGGGACTCAAAAACCTTGGCAACGCCGTGCTGATAACTATAGGGTCAGCAATAGTCATCCCATTGTCGTAACTACCAAAAGCTTTGTTTTTGTATGCAACAACCATGACTCGCAGTTTGCCTGAGAATTGTGGCACGTCAATACTATAGTTGAAATGTCCGCTTGCATCGGCTTTTTGAATACCACTCCAGAAAGAAACATTTTTCACGCGATTGACGAACAAGGGATTAACACGCGATTTCATTTCAGATGCAGCACCGTCACCACCCGAACTTGATTGACTGATATTGTATTCAGGCAAAAGGAATGGGTAAACATCATAACTATTAACACCTAATGCTACTTTTTGGTAAAAATAATTATAGGGATTGGGCGATGCATAGTCACTAACTTGCAAGATTCCTTCGTCAACCGCAGCAATAGTTACATACGCATTTGGTGTCGTCGTCACATTTATAGTCTGCTTAGTTTTCGACCGCGACTTGTCCGTCATGGTCACTTGCACAGGCAATTTATTTTCCTTGTCGTCAACTGTTATATTGGAATATCCATGCGCAACGGTCAACGGCATATTATCTCCGCCCATTGGTCGGAACAAAGTTGCAGCAACATACACATTAGGCAAAAATGCGTCTGTTGCTTTTACTGTCAATGAAGCTGTTTTGTTATTGGTTTGTAAGAAATGATATTCCAATACATTGTTACGTTCAATAGTCACCAGCATCCTACCTTCGAAAGGCGTCGTGAACAATAAGTCAACATCTTCTCCTTTCGTATATTTTTCCTTATTAGGTTTTATAGTTACGTTTCCTTCATTGTTAACCTCAAAAGAAGAATATTGTGTATCGCCCCAACTATAAGCGTAAAATGTTTCTGAAACATAAGTGCTACTATTTTCAGCAGCAACGCGCACCTCATATTCACCACTTTGAGATGGTGTAAAAGAATAAACAGTGTTGTTACCATTGATAGCAACTTTTTGCACGGAAATAGTTTTATCTGTCCATTGCGAAACATATTTATAGCGACCGCCTGATTCCTGAATTACGTTTTGCCATTCTTTTTTCAGAACGGTTACGGTTGCGTTCTGTGTTTGCAACTTTCCGTCTTTGTTGACTGCTACCAGATGTATGGGCAACGGAGATTTTGTACCTACATAGTCGTTCACTCTTTTTACACCAATATAAGTGGATTGCGACCATATTTTAAACTGTGTAAAACGATGAACAGGTCTTCCTGTTTCGTCAAAAACAGTTGCTCGGATATTACCTGCCAATAATCCAGACGATGCCAAACTGCTAGGTATCGAAAACGATTCATTTAGATGACCCTTGCTGTCAGTTTTATCG
Source organism: Chitinophagales bacterium (assembly GCA_015655435.1). Lineage (GTDB taxonomy): Bacteria > Bacteroidota > Bacteroidia > Chitinophagales > Chitinophagaceae > Rhizosphaericola. The sequence continues at coordinate 15,861 of JAATFC010000211.1, forward strand.
TTTCGCAAATCACTTTTGAAATTGAAAGATTTGACAACATTGAAATCATAGTCTTCAAATCCTTTTGGTCGAAATACATCTTTCTCAATACCAAGTTCCCACTCCACATTTCGGTTTACTGCAGGCGTTCCAAAAAGATTGTCCGCCTGTACCGAAGACAATATATTTTCGCCAATATTGAAATCTGTTTTGTTGACTTTCAGTTCGGACTTGATGCGATCCGGCATAAAATCTTCGACATTAAAATCATAGGAATTGAGCAAAACATCATTGCCACTATATACCTGTAAAACATAAACTCCCGTCAAAGCAGCTTTAGGAATATCGAAAGCTGCTTCCGTGCTCCCCTGTTCGTTCAATACCAGTTTTTTGACGGACATTTCCTTTCCGTTTGGCATGAGCAATCGTAGCTTGACCGGCATCTCGCCCGGCACATTCCAACTCTCATCACGTACCACTGCACTTGCATGTATAGTTTCGCCCGGACGATAGAGATTGCGCTCCGCATATATCCAAGCATTCAAACCTGTCTTATTGGACACACGACCTCCGACATCAAATCTGGAAGTCTCAATCTGCGTATTATTAAAAACAAGAAAACTATATTCATCCCCGACTTTTGCAGATACCATTCCTATATCAAAACCCGGCGCTTCTTTGTCTATATTGTCAAATACCGCAACGCCTTCTTTGTTTGTTTCCTTACTATAAACAACCTGATTAGTATTGGATATAAAAGAGATTTTCGTCCCTTCCATCGGGGTTGCATTCTTAATGGAATTAGCAAAAACCAACACTCGATTATTTTCCTTTTTGGCAATCAACCCAATATCGGAAAGAGATAGAATTTTGGACTCTTGCACCCATTTTTGTTCCGTTGATCCAACCGTTATCACATATACACCATTGTATCCTCTCAATTTATCCGAAAAATCAAGATTCAAAAAATGCATCGCATTTTTCGCCGGCAATTTTTCTACATCATATAGTTTCGTGTACACGGTATCTCCAATATCTTCTGTATTATAGTATTCATAAGAACCGCCATACTCATCATTGTCTTCATCATAACCATAGCCATACCTTGTGCCTTTCCTAAATAGTTGCAGGATATTGTTTTCAAAAACCTTTACGACGGAAACACGCACCTGTGGCACTTGCACCATATTGAGCGCAAGGTTTTTGTACCCTTTATCGGACAGATACATACCTTTTTCATTGACAAAAGAAAGTGTAGGTTCCAGTTTTCCAAACTTCACGTCTGCACTATAATCCAATAAGAAATAACCGCCATAATTGCCTGCCAACTTTTTGCTAATAGTCAACTTATAAGTTTCCGTCGGGTCGAAACCTTCGCTCGTTATAGTGATACCTCGCTCCGAAACTGTTGTATTGAAAGCAACAGAAGGTTTTATAGTGATGTAATTATTTAAGTTTTCAGCGGAAACGGGTTGAGACAATGCAACGTCAATCACGCCTTGCAATCCGTCATGCTGCGCATCCAGACTTGTAACGTCCAGTCTGTTTCTGGAAGGAATGTCTACTTTAAATGAAGTATCTTTTGCTGAAACGGATTTAGTTCCGGCTATCGAAACTCCATTATTCAAACGTACTTGTATATCGGAGTTTTGTCCAGACTCATTTGTCGGTAAAAATTGCACGGAAATCGTTTTGGAAAGGCCGCCGTTTACCACCGAAAAATTAACAGGATTGCCGTTGGACGTTATTGCGAGTTTGGATGCAGTAGACGTCACATCAACATTATAGTTGAAATCCAGATTGAGCTGCACCATGACCTGCGCATTGTCCTTACCTTTCAGCCATTGCGTTCCAGTCTGCACGACTTGCAGCGATGCCGTATTGAAATGCAAAGTCGGGTCGTCGATGAACTTGTCGCTTCCTTTTTGTCCGGTATATTTTTCCAACAGTTTGGATGTCAATACCGCTTTGTATTCTGTGCTTGGTCGGAATCCGGCACGAGGGGAAAAAACAAGTTCGTCTCCGCTGTTCCATTTGAAAGAACCCAACACTTTGGGTTCAAACTCAATATAGTATGTCGTGTCCCATTTCCCATTAATCAAGGAATCGGGATAAAGCTTTTTGTTGAAATGAAAAACGAGGTTTTGCTTTTCCGCAATTGCCGCGTTTTTAAAATTCGTGTCTGTGACTTTTATATCGTTAAAAGAAGAGCAGCCCCACGACACCAGCAAAAAAATGGTCAGTAAACTTCCGACGATAGGAAGGTGTAAATTCTTTTTCATAGAGGTTGTTGTTCGGTTTGAATGAAAGCCTTCTTTCATTTCCGAGATAAATTTATAAGTATTTTCGGACTACCAACAAAAAGGCAGAAAATATTTTAAAATGCAATTACAAATGGCTTTTATTTATTTAAACAAAAAAATAACAAGCCGTCCAAAGCATAAATTATTGTTATTTTGATTTTAAGAATACATTTGAAAATAACCAATATGCCCATTTAGTGAGAAAGTATTTTTTCCTATTGATATTGTTTTGCAACGGTTTGCTTTCCAGTTTTGCCCAATATACGGTCAAGACGATTCCTGACCCCAAAAAGAATGGGCAGCAATATTATGTCAGTAATCCGGACAACATATTGAGCATCGATGCAGTCAATGATTTAAACACAATATGCAAAAGCCTCGATGACGCAGGAAAAGCCGAAGTGTCAGTCGTGGCAATCGACAATTACAAAGGCGACAAAGAAGTGTTCGACTTCGCAACGGAACTCTTTCGGACTTGGGGTATTGGCAAAAAAGGAAAAAACAACGGCCTTCTTTTTCTTATAGTCAAGGATAGGAGAAAATACCAGTTCATCACAGGTTACGGACTAGAGGGTGACTTGACGGATTACCAACTGAACAGTATCGGGCGTAACAACCTTGTTCCCTATTTTAAAAAGGAGCAATACGGCGACGGAGCCATCGAGTCAATGCAAAAAGTTAGCGACTTATTGGGCATTACAAACACAACCAATCCCAATGACAGTGAGGAAGCAAGTACCACATCAGGACTTGACAATTCACTAGATCAGGGAGAAATCCTTGGCGCGGAGAATGCTTCGACAAGTCAGGGATTGGTCTCCACACAGAACTATAAACCACGCTTAGCATTCCTAAAGAAATACCAATACGCCATCGCCATTGTGCTATTCATTTTGTATATCCTTTCCGATATAAGAATGCAAAAGCTGAGTGACGACGATACCATTCCTACTATACAGATTACCAAGTCTATTGCCATATTCTTATTTACAGGAGTGTTCGTCATTGGATTTCCGTGTTTTTTTACGGGTAGCACGAGTCCTATTTTATTTATGGTGATTGTGCAGGGATGTATAATTGGCTACATAAGATTCTCACGCGCATTCGGAAAAAAAGAAAAAGAATATATTGACATAGTCAACAAATACAACAGCGTATCACAATGGGCAAAAAGTAATTTTCTTTCCATCTTGATTACGCCTTCACTCTGGTTCAAATATCTAACAGTACAGTCCTATAAAAAACTAGCCGATAAATCCAACATACCACCAGATGATGGCAATAACTATGTCAGGCTCAATTGGGACGAAGACATGAGTAAAATCTCCAAACTATTGTCCAAAGGACAGAAAAAGGAAAACGAAATCAACTCCAATATTTATCAGGTCTGGGAAAATGTAACCACAAAAGAAAAAAAGACACTCCAATACAAAGGGCTGTACTATAGTAGTTACTGCGAATGTGAATCCTGTCACGCGCGAACTATGCCCGTAAACCTAACTACTGTTGTAATCTCCCGAGCGACCTATTCTCATAGTGGGAAAGGCGAAAGAGTCAGAAAATGTTTGAACTGTAACTTCAAAATAAGTGTTGGATTTGTCATACTGCCTCGGTTGGAAGAGAGTTCCAATTCTTCATCGGGTAGCTCTTCATCGAGTAGCAGTTCTTCTAGTTCTTCGGGAAGTTGGGGCGGTGGAAGTACAGGCGGCGGTGGCGCTGGCGGTTCATGGTAGACTATACAAATTTTATCGTAATCCGAATATCCTTGTTGCGCCCTTTGTCATCCGTACATGAGATTTTTATATTGGTCGCATCCGGAACGAAAAATAGTTTTTGTTCTTTTTCCGTGCCACCAACAAACTTGTCATTTACATACCAATATACTTTTTTCACATCGTTAGCAGCAGCGCAAGACAGTTGCAACTGTTGCTTTCCACGCTCGGTAATCAGATAAGTAGTTCCGTCGGCAAGAGAGTTGATAATCGGTGCTGAACCTGGGAAATAACGTGTACAGGATGGATTGTGTTCGGGTATTTTTTCAAAAGCGATATTGTTCTTTTCGTAATAGCTAGCAAGCTCGGGGTCTATGTTGGGATACATCTTTACCTTATAACCATTCGTAGGTAAACAAGTCGTGCAATAGGAAAATTTTTCGTCGGCAGACAAATAAACTTCTTTCATATGGTCGCACACACTATTGTCCGAAACGCCCGGTATAGAAGCATCCAATACAAGTTTTGTACAAAAATCATTCGGTACTTTTCCGGTCAACGCACACACTTGTCTGAACTGAATATTACTCGGAGGATTATTTTCCAAGGCTCTGTTCCCATTTCCCAAACTATTGAAAAGTTGAAATAGTAAAGGAGTCGCCGTTCCTGCTCCGTTCAATACCGGATTCCCTTTCCCTGAAAAATTTCCCACCCAAACGGCTATTGTATAGTTGTTGTTATAGCCAATGGACCAGGCATCGCGACGACCGTAAGAAGTTCCCGTTTTCCATGCGATATGCGGAATGTCTGCTGCATTCACGTTTTCGTTGGGCAAGTCTGGTCTTTGGAGATTTTTCAATATTTCTGTCAGCATATAAGTAGATGCAGGCGAAAGAATCTGTTTGGAAGCATAACGTACCGAATCAACCATAAAACGTATTGGCTGATAGTTGCCGCCATTGGCAAGTGTCGTGTATAGTCCAGCCATCTCATCCAAACGAACTCCGCAACCGCCCAGTATCATGGACAGTCCGAGTTTTTTCTGTTTTTCCCAAACGGAACGGAATCCAAGCTCATGCAGTGTATTGATAAACGTAGTAGTTCCGACCTTGTTCAGCAACTTGACGGCAGGTATATTGAGCGATTGCTGCAAGGCGTTTTCGACTGATACATTTCCGTTAAAATGGTCGTCATAGTTTTCCGGAGTGTAACCCTGAAAGTCCACAGGAATATCGGTTACAATAGTTTTAGGTGTAGCGATACCTTTATCAAAACCTAGTCCGTACACTAAAGGTTTCAGCGAACTTCCCGGCGACCGGACTGCCATCACGCCATCGACCTGTCCGTCATGCGCAATATCCGAAAAGTCAGCACTTCCGATATAGGCTACGACTTGGTGCGTTCTATTATTTACAATCATTGCAGCAGCATTGTAGATACTTTTCATAGTCAACGTATGACTATAATTCAACACTATATTTTCTGCCTTTTGTTGAAGATTAGGATTTATAGTCGAACGAATATCGAAACTATTAGGATTTGATTTTCTAATACGTAACGCCAGTTGGGGAACAAACCGTGGAGGATTTAGTCTTGATACTGTCAACGGTTCTTGCAAAGCATCTTGAATGATATTGGAAGGAAACACTTTTTCCTTTCCGAAACGTTGCAACCACTTGTTGCGGATGGCGACTATCGTCAGATTATCTTTGCCAATAACCAAAGAATTGGGGCGATTGGGAATCACACTCAATGCGGTCACTTCCGCAAGAGAAAGTTGGTCAGGAAATTTGTTGAAATACAGTAGGGACGCAGCTTTCACGCCCTGTATATTGGAACCGTACGGAACAAGGTTGAGATACAACTGCAATATTTCGGCTTTGGAATAATGCCATTCCAATTGAAAGGCATGAAACATTTCCAACAGTTTGTTGCCGTAGCTGCGTTTTTTGGGATATAGCATTCTGGCAACCTGCATCGTTATAGTCGATGCGCCGGACGTTCTTTTTGCGTGAATGATATTGTTGCCCAACGCTCTGGCAATTGCGCCAAGATTGACACCGGGATGGCGATAGAAATATTTATCTTCTTTTTCGACTATAGCTTTGCTGAGTTCTGGTGTTATTTCGTTTAGTTCCGTTTTCATGCGCCACTGCTCGTCTTTTGTAAGAAAAGCATACATCGGCGTGCCGTCAGCATAGCGAATAATCGGAGCGTACTCAACATCTGCACGAAACGGAAAGAAAAAATCCAACAACAAAAAAGAAAGAAAAAATCCAATACAACCCAATACAAAACGTAAAATCCGCCGATGCCATTTTTTCATCGACCGCCAACGGATTTTTAGTTTACTTTTTATATTTTGGAAGGACATTTTTCACAGTTTGACTATTAACTGTAGTTGCAATGTAGGAGAAAATCAGCCGAAATAAAAATCTGAAAAAATCATTTCGTTGTCCAGCGAGATTATTTCCCAATACCCGTTCACGATTTCGTTTTCAAGTTGTCCTTTGTCCCAACCGCAATAACCAACAAATATTTTGATATTATTGGGGTTTTCTTTTCCTAGTTTTATAAGAGAAAGTGCTTGAGGAAAATCTCCTCCGAAAGCTATATCGACATTGACGTTATCACCCGTAGCCATTAAGATTTTCATGCGATGAATAAAATATAAACGGTCTTGCTGCATCGGGCCACCTTCAAACAAATCTATTTTTGGGGCTTGTTTAAACTCCTCCAGATCTGTCAGTTTGCTACCATACGGTCTATTGAGTATCAAACCAATCGTTCCATTCTCGTTACGCTCAACGACCAATATCATTGCATCATCGAAATAATCTTTTTCCGAAGCTGGTACGCTTTTTAATATCGTTACGGTTTTTATTTGCATGCAACTATAATTCCGATTTATCCAACCAAACCAACATTCACTTCCAAGTCCGGCACTGACAATAAATAGTCACACAAGTCATCGTTCATCTCCACGCCCCCATTAGCCGAAAACATATTGACCATAAAGTTTTCCTCGCGGTCATATATCTTAAACTTAACGGCAGTTTTGCCCTTATGTTTGCTGATATTATTGGAAATAAAATCAACAAACTGAGGTGTAATCATCTCGGAAGTCAGCTTAATGTCGATATTGTTCGTCATCATGCCTTTGATTGTTTCCAAAAGGTAGATGTTGGTTATTTTAAATTCCAATACGTCGCTGTTATAGCGTTGTTTGAAATGACCGTTGACAACAACTATAAGTCCAGCTTCCACATAGTTTTTGAACTTGATATAATCGTCGCTCCAGAGCGCTATTTCCGATTTTTCCGTAAAATCCTCCAACGCCAATATACCAAACTCGCGTCCTGTCTTGGTAAGGCGATGTTGCGCACTTGTAACCAATCCGGCTATGCGATAATTACGTCCGACAGCAGGCTTTTTGTCCGTAGCTGCTTTGAGTTCGTTAAATTCTGCCAACGTCATGATACCATAATGCATCATCTCAAACTTGAAACGATCCAAAGGATGACCGCTGATAAAGATACCTGTAACTTCTTTTTCTTTTTCCAATTTTTCGATAAGACTCCATTCATCACAAGGCAAAATTTTCGGAGTAGGAATTTCTGGCATACCTATATCGCCAAACAGGCTCATCGATTCCTGTCCGCTAGACTGTACGGCATTTCCGTATTTGATGATACGTTCGATATTGTTGACGGATTCGCCTGCCTGTATATTGAAATACAGCGCGCGGTGCATCTCCTTGAACTCGTCAAATGCACCGGAATGCACCAAACTTTCTATCGAACGCTTGTTGACCGTACGCTGATTAACGCGTTTGATAAAATCAAAAATATCTTTGTAGTTGCCGTTCTTTTGTCTTTCTTCGATAATGCTCTCAATTGCCGCTTCTCCAACGCCTTTCAGACCACCCATACCGAAACGGATATGTCCGTGCGCGTTGACGGAGAAACCTTTATCGGATTCGTTGACGTCACAACCCAATACCCTAATGCCCATTCGCTTACACTCTTCCATGTAAAAAGTAATCTTGGAAAGGTCTCCCGCATGGTTGAGGATTGCCGCCATATATTCGCTCGGATAGTGGGCTTTCAGATAACCAGTTTGAAAAGCAACGTAAGCGTAACAGGTAGAGTGCGATTTGTTGAAAGCATATTGAGCAAAGGCTTTCCAGTCTTCCCATATTTTTTTGAGTTTGTCTTCCGGATGGCCTTTTTCCATCGCACCCTTGAGGAATTTGGCTTCCATTTTATTCAAAACCTCAATCTGCTTTTTACCCATTGCCTTACGCAAAACGTCCGCATCTCCTTTACTGAAACCTGCCAGTTTTTGCGAAAGCAGCATCACCTGTTCCTGATACACCGTGATGCCATAAGTGTCAGAAAGATATTCCTCCATCTCCGGCAAATCATACTCGATTGGTTCGAGTCCGTGTTTGCGTCGGATAAAATCAGGAATATAGGCGATAGGTCCCGGACGATACAAAGCGTTCATCGCAATTAAGTCGGCAAACTTATCTGGCTTGAGCTCGCGGAGATATTTTTGCATACCTGCACTTTCAAACTGGAAAGTCGCATTGGTATCGCCACGTTGGTAAAGCTGATATGTAATCGCATCATCGAGCGGAACATCATTAACCGCAATGTCAATATCATAGTTCTGCTTGATAAGCTTGATGGCATCCTTCAATATGGACAGGTTTTTCAAACCCAAAAAGTCCATCTTGATAACTCCGGCACTTTCGATAACGCTACTTTCGTATTCGGTAATGAGCAACTCCGAATCCTTGGACATACTCACGGGAACAATCTCCGTCAGGTCCTTGGGTGCGATGATGATACCGCAGGCGTGCATGCCCGTATTGCGCACGCAACCTTCTAGACGTTCCG
>JAATFC010000073.1 GCA_015655435.1 Chitinophagales bacterium
ATATTAAAATATTTTTTGGTCTAATTTTTGATAAAATGGACAATTCTCCTTATAATACTACCAAAACAACAAAGTAAATAGGCAAAAAAAGAGCCGTTTTAACTAGTAAAACGGCTCTTTTTTTGTCCAATATATTTACATCGGAACTGTCAATTTATTATTGGACTGGTCTACGTCCGCCATGCGTTTGGACGGATCGATTTCAATTTCGCGAATCTGGCTGACCGGTTTTGTCAATGTCAAAAAGTATTGAGGATTTGTCCAAGGCCACTCTTCGTGGACGTATCGTTTTATTTCATCCTCAGAAGGTTTATTTCCGAACATTAAACCCGAAGGAACATAATGCCATTCTTTGCTGCCGTCTTTGTATGTCACCAAAACGTCTATCGGCATCGGCATCTGTCCAATACGTTTTAACGTAACTACAGCCGAGTCATTTTGCTGACCAATATTTCCAATACCATAGTCAATTGTTTTGGTCGTACCAATCCAATATTGGTTGTACCATTTCAACTGCAAACCGCTCACTTTCTCTGCAACACGGATGAAATCATTTGGATTCGGGTGTTTGAACCGCCACTCTTTGTCATACTGCAATAAGAACTTGTCCATATTGGAATTTCCGATGATATAGGACAATTGCTCGTACCAAACTGCACCCTTGCTGTAAGCCGCCTGACTATAACCATAATTGGTATTATAGTGGTCAGAATGCGTAGTCATAGGTTCTTCCCAACCACTTTTTGCTAATTTATAGTATCCTTTATAGGCATTTTCATACCACATTGGTTTGTTGTGCAACCAACCCGATATTCTCAGTTCTGAATATGTAGCACCGCCCTCATCCATAAAAGGATACAAACTCTCATTGCTCCCCATTACACCTTGATACCAACTATGCATCCATTCGTGCAAAGCCGTACCGATACTGGCACTCTTGATCAATGTCGCCATAGGATATTCCATACCGCCATCACCACCTTGGATGAACGAATAGTTTTTGTAAGGATAAGCTCCAAAAGTCTTTGCGATAAAAGGATAAGCATAAGCAACCGTATCTGCCATTACTTCCCATTTACGGTCAGACGTATCATCTTTTTGCTTGTAAACAATATAAAGCAAAGGACCGTTAGTTGGCTGTCTCTTCAACAATTTATATGCGGTGTCAGCCGCCCACATAAAATCGTGCACATTGTCCGCGGAAAATTTCCAAAGTTTTTTTCCGTCAATTGATTTGCCATCTCCTTTTCCATATCCAAATCCTACTTCATCCGGATTTTGAATGGTTCCCGTTCCTACAACTAGATAGTTTTTGTCAATAGTCACGTTCACATCGTAACTACCCCAAACTCCATAAAACTCCCGTGCAATATAAGGATTGGCATTCCAGCCTTGGTAATCATATTCCGCAATTTTGGGATACCACTGACTCATACTATAACGCACACCTTCGGCATTGTCGCGACCGCTTCTTCTTATCTGAACAGGAACTTGCGCCTCAAACGCAATATCCACAGGTACGGAGCTATGTGGTAAAATATCTTTTTTCAGATTAACCTCCAATATCGTTTCATGTGTTTTCAATGGCTGTTCTACGCCGTTGACTTTTACGAAAGCGACTTTTTGATAACCGATTTCGTCCGGTTTCAGTTTGCTTATTCTGTCCTTGACACGGTCATCCCAATCCTGAACATCTTTTCCTTTCTTGTCAACGCCGAGAATGGTTTTACCCAATTCCTGGCTTCTGACATCCATCATACTTCCCGGCTGAAAAGCATTCCAATACAGATGTATAAACAACTGATGCAACGTATCGGGTGAATTGTTGGTATAGACAATCTTCTCAATACCTTTTAATTTATTAGTTTGTACATCCATATCAACATCAATCTTGTATTGGACTTTTTGTTGCCAACGGTCAGACTGTGCATGTACAGTTCCCATAAAAGAACCCGCAACCAATAGTGCGGAAAAAAAATAATGTCTCATGTGTTCATTCAATTTTCGTATGGAAAAATCCATACAATCAATATATATACTAATGTCCCATTTTCACTTTCCAATTATTGCCGCCAACTCGTGTACAAACAATCATATTGCTCATGTCGCTTTCATTGTTGTCACGATCCAATGTCGTTACTCCAATATAAAACTGGTTGCAACCAGCAGGAATCGTGGAAAGTGGAACGGTATAGCTGGAAAAATTACCCGTTTCCGGAGCTATATAGTCCGGCGAATTGCCGACACGTCCAATATCGGTAGAAAAATAATAAACATAACCTTTCAATTCCTCTTCGTTAGATGATTTGGCTAAGAAACTATTGACAACCAAGTTATTGTTTTTTATTTCAGCCCACGTCTCGGGAGCTTCGGGAGCAACGTCATTTATCCAAGACATTGGCGGCACAATAGACGGTTTGCGGTAATAATTTTCGGTAAGTGAATCAGCCCAACCGTTTGGATTGTGAAGAATATTTTTACTTGTAAATAAAACTTGTCCCTGCACTTTTTCCGGAAAGCTTCTATCCATTTGCAAATGTTTGGGAAATTCATTCTTATTTCTCCACGCTGCACTCGGAGATTCCTCCGCACGATAAACACCTTCTCCAATATACAAATGCTTTCCGTAGGTATGACCAGACCACCAATTAATCAAGGTTTCAAAATCTGCCACTTTAAGGCCAATTTCCCAATATAACTGTGGTGTTACATAATCAATCCAACCTTCCTTCAACCACAACAATACATCGGCATATAGGTCTGAATAAGCCTGCGTGCCTGACGTCCGGCTACCATCAGGAGTAGAAGCCGTCTTGTTTTGATAAATACCGAATGGGCTGACGCCAAACTTAACCATAGCATTATTTCGCAATATGGCTTCATGGATTGACTTGACCAGATTGTTACAATTGGAACGGCGCCAATCTGCCAGCGACATTCCGTTTCCATATTTCCGATAGGCTTCCTCATCATGAAATGGCCCGTGCTCTACATAAGGATAGAAATAATCATCCATGTGTATGCCGTCCACGTCATAACGATTGACAATATCACTCACAACTCCTGTAACATACTTGACCGCCTCAGGAATGCCCGGATTGAATATTTTTTGTTTTCCGTAAGTCACGAACCATTCCGGATGCAGTTTAGTTACGTGATTGTCCGCAACGGAAGATCGATTAATATCAAAAACCATTCTGTACGGATTGATCCACGCATGGAATTCCATTCCGAGCTTATGCGTTTCCTCAATCATGAATTTCAAAGGGTCGTAGAATGGTGTTGGAGCTTGTCCTTGTTTTCCCGTGAGATATTCGCTCCATGGATCATATTGCGAAGGATAAAAAGCATCCCCGGCAGGTCTTACTTGGACAAAAAGCGCATTGGTACCCAGAGCTTTCTGAGCTATCGCGATTTGGATAAATTCCTGTTTTTGCTGGTCTACGGAAAGACCTTTCTTGCTGGGCCAGTCGAGGTTTACAACTGTCGAAACCCATACCCCGCGCATCTCGTATTTGGGAGGAAGATTGGTCGTGTCCAGAAGCAAAGACTGAGCAAAACTGCAAAGCGATATAAATGAACTGCTTGCAACCAATAGGCAAGTAGCTATTTTTTTCAAAATCATAATGCGAATATAGTCAATACCTTTTGTCCGCTTAAACGAACAAGCCATTTAGTTCAGAAAGGAAAATAATTTTAGCATATTGACTGAATTATTCGCCACGCATTTTGGCCAATAGGTCAATCAATGTTTGCACTTCTTCTGTATTGAGTTGGCTACATTTTTCATCCAAAATATCCAATCGTTGGTTCATGCGACAAAGCTGGAGATTACCTTCTTCCGAAATGGAAATGTCTACCAGTCTTTTGTCAGCAGAGCATACTGTTTTTTCTACCATCTTCTTGGCGACGAGACGATCGACAATACGACTGGCATCGCTCATTTTGTCCACCATCGCTTCTCGTATTTGCAAAATACTCAACGGTTTTTCGCTTTCGCGAAGTATCGAAAGGATATTGTATTGCTGCAATGTGATGTCCTCTTCCAACAATATAGCCTTCATTTTCTCATTGACCCAAGCAGACGAAACAAGTATGCTCATCATCATCTGATGATACGCATTCCTAAACTTCTTTTTTTCCAAACAGTTGTGAAAACCCATTGTAGAGTTATGAATTAAGAGTTATGAATTATGAATTTGTCCATTCCTATTTCCTCTTTGTTAAGACTAAATGGCACGAGACTATATAATTCAAAATCATTGTCAATTGCCCATTAAAAAACTACTCTTCCCAAACAGTCAGTCCTTCACTACAATTGGCACAGATGTCGATATTGGCACGGCCTTTATAAAGATCCGATCTGAACTTTTTATATTTTTCGCTTTTCCAAGCTTCTTTGAAAGATTCGTTTTTCAAGTTTCCCAACTGATATTCCGCGTCTTTGTCAAAACAACACGGCACAACCAAACCGTCCCAGGTAATCACATTGGCGCTCGTCATTTTCCAACAATGGTTTTTCATACCACTTTTCACTTTCATCTTACCGTCCTTGCCCTTTTTGTAACGGCTGTATTTGTCGATGGTCGGGATGAGTTGGTTCGGGTCGTTTTCGTAATCATAGACTTGCGCCGTTTTGAAACGAACCTGGTCCACGCCTATTTCTTTGGCTAATTGCTTGACATCCTCGATTTGGTGTTCATTTGGTTTAACTACCAGAAACTGAAAAAACACAAACGGGGTTTTGCTATTGAGTTCTTTTTTCCATTTAACGATATTGCGCGCACCCTGCAATACTTTTTCCAATTTACCACCAACTCTGTAGGATTGATACACGTCCTGTGTCGTTCCGTCTATGGAAATAATCAAGCGGTCAAGACCACTTTCTACTGTTTTTTTCGCCCTTTCTTCTGTCAAATAATGCGCATTGGTAGACGTAGCGGTATAGATACCTTTGTCATGCGCGTATTTGACCATATCCAAAAAATTGGGATTCAGATACGGTTCACCCTGAAAATAAAAAATCAGGTACATCAGCTCGCGAGAGATTTCATCAATTGTTTTTTTGAAAAAACCTTCCTTCAACATACCAATATCGCGTGTGAAAGAACGAAGTCCGCTGGGACATTCCGGGCAACGTAGATTGCAGGAAGTTGTCGGTTCGAATGAGATGGAAACTGGCAATCCCCATGGTATTGGACGTTTCAATACCTTGCTCAGTTGATAGCCCAGCATCACTTTGGAAGCGTTCCAAAGTCTGGGGATCGTGCATTTTTTTGCAAGATTAACGGTATCGTTCCAGTTGAAGTACATACCGCAAAAATAAGGAATCTGAGCCGAGGCATCCAATTCGATGTGCAAACATTAAATAAAATCGTCAAAATTTATTAAAATGCAGACTTTTGCATCCGTCCATGCCAGCAAAACCAAGAAATAACAAAACCCGACGCTCGTCCAATACAAAAGAGCCCAAATGGAGCCGTATTTTTTATGTTTTGCCGTTTATATTGGGCATCATTATTTTCATGTTGCTACGCAAGGCATGCAATGAGAAAAAAGACGACGGGCAGTTCGAATCCTACAGTGCTTTCCATATAAAAATCCCGAAAGGTTATGACATACACGGTATTGACGTCAGCTATTTTCAGGACAATTTTTCCTGGCAAACCTTGAAAAACGCGGAGGACAAGGATACCAAAGTCGGTTTCGTTTTCATAAAGGCAACAGAAGGCATCACACGACAGGACAAAATGTTCAAAACCAACTGGGCAAATGCCAAGAAAGCTGGCATACCACATGGCGCCTACCATTATTTTATCTCATCGAGGGACGGAAAGCAACAAGCAGAGAATTTTATCAAAAATGTTTCTTTGGAAAAAGGTGATTTACCGCCGGTTTTGGATATTGAGCATTTGCAAAATGCGTCCAAAGAGCAGATGCAGAAAGAAGTCAAGGCGTGGATTAATACCGTGGAGACACATTATGGCGTCAAACCGATTATCTACACGTTCATTTCCTTTTATAAGGATTATCTGGGAAGTGATTTTGACGAATATCCACTTTGGATTGCCCACTACCAAAAACACACATTGCCAAGAATCAACCGCAGTTGGTTGTTTTGGCAACATGATGAAGAAGGCCAGATTAAAGGGATTAAGAGTAAACTGGACTTCAATGTATTTAATGGTGACAGTAGCGACTTTAGCAATCTCTTAATCCGCTAAACAGCTACCGCTATATTTTTGCTTTTTTCGGAAAATATCAGTTCCGCATCCACAATTACTTGTCGGCATTTCGCATTCTCCGCATTTTCCTCTTTTATTTCCAGAAAAATCTCATTCGCCACTTGTCCTTTTCTGTA
>JAATFC010000120.1 GCA_015655435.1 Chitinophagales bacterium
CTTGTAGACGGACGATAATTGGAATAGAAATATTTCCGATTTTGTTGTAGGCTTCGATGATACCTGCCGCAACACGGTCACAACGAACGATACCTCCGAAAACGTTAATCAATATAGCTTTTACGTTTGGTTCTTTCAACAGGATATTGAATCCGGCTTCTACTGTTTCAGCGTTGGCAGTACCACCCACGTCCAAAAAGTTGGCAGGTTCTCCACCGCTCAGTTTAATCATGTCCATTGTAGCCATTGCCAGACCTGCACCATTAACCATACAGCCAACATTGCCATCCAGTTTCACAAAGTTCAATCCAAAATTGGATGCTTCTACTTCTGTTGGGTCTTCCTCGCGGATATCACGCAATTCTTCAATTTCCAAATGGCGGACCAACGAATTGTCGTCAATATTGACTTTGGCGTCAACTGCTACGATTTTGTCGTCGCTTGTTTTGAACAATGGGTTGATTTCAATCAAGCTCGCGTCTATACCCAGATAAGCATTGTACAGGTTCGTTACCAGCTTAGTGCAATTTTTCATTGCATCGCCAGTAAGACCTAATCTGAATGCTATTTTGCGTGCTTGATATGCAGACAATTTTGCGCCTGGGTGTACCCATTCGCGGTATATTTTTTCGGGAGTGTGTTCCGCAACGGTTTCGATGTCCATACCACCTTCGGTACTATAGACAATCACGTTACGTCCGACAGCCCTGTCCAATAGTATGGACAGGTAAAACTCTTTCACTTCGCTCGTACCAGGATAGTACATATCCTGTGCTACGAAAAGGGAATGTACAGTCTTGCCTTCCGCACCGGTTTGGATTGTCACCAAAGTGCCGCCCAGCATAGCTTGCGCTACTCTTTTGGCATCATCCTTACTTTTTACCAAAGTAACACCATGTTGTTCCGAACCTTTGATTTTTCCTTTACCGCGTCCACCTGCGTGGATTTGGGCCTTGATGACAGCGATATTGCCACCAAATTCATTCTTGATGTGCTCGTAAGCATTCTCAACAGCGGTAACGGTTTCAGCGGCATAACCTTTCTGAACAGGAACGCCGTATTTGGTCAGTAGTTCCTTTGCTTGGTATTCGTGTAGATTCATTTAATACTATTGATATTATTATACAATCGTTCAAATTTTGCAACGAATATAGAGATTTGGCTTCTTATCAAAAGTTTTTTTCAAAAAATTATGGATTTGGTCATATTCCTTGAATAAATTTCAAATGATGAGAAAAATCCTTATTTATTTTCTTCCGTATTTTCCTCGGTCTCTACCTCCTCGGTCGGGAAAGCAATTTCGTTTTTCTTGATGATGGCGAACCATTTTACCATTTTCTTCATGTCACTGTTGTACACACGTTCGAAGTCCATGTCGGAGAATACTTTCTCAAAATAAGCTTTCACAGCCTTGGCGTCTTTGTCGTCGGGCAATGCTTCCTTGCTGCTTTCCATTGCCAAAAACACGTCCAACAAGTTGACGTTTTGGTGTTGTGTATACACTTCAATACTTTCCAAATGGGAAAAATTGTGTTTGCGGGAAGATACAAACTTCGTTACGTTATCTTCCAAAGAGCGAATGATAGCTCCGTCCGGCTTGCTGCCAACCAATTCAAACAAACCACCCATTCCTGTGATTGAAATAATCCTTCTGTATTCCATTATAAATAAAATTAGCGTTTTAAGGGGCTGCAAATTAACAAGCTATTCCCAAATAAGCTAGTTTATATTGCCAAATCTTTCAAAAACTTGCCTTTTTGACGTAAAACAAAATTATATCTCTATCTTTCCAATATTATGTCGGTTGACTTTATGGAATGGAAATCCACCCCAAGGCTGTCAATATTTGCATATCTATTTTTTACAATTGTTTCCCTTTTCCCAATATGGGCAAATGCCCAACTATTGGCACCCAACCAGCCCGAACAGGATGCCTGTAACGCCATCGACTTATGTGGGAGTACATTCACATCTACTTATTCCTATCAAGGTTACGGAGCCAAACTAGAATTGAGCAATACCCCATGTGGAGGAAGCGAAAGCAATTCCGTATGGCTAAGGGTCACAATCAAGACAGCAGGAAAATTGGCGTTCCTAATAAAACCCATAGAAATCCATGACGATTATGATTTTGCCGTTTTGAAAAGTGACGGAGACTGCAACTCTATAAATATATCTCAAGTCGTCCGGTGCAACTTCAACAATAACATGGAAGGAAGTAATCCAAATGGCATCGTGGGACTAAGTACATCCAGCAACGAGACCTCTGTTCAGACGGGAACTACGGGACATTCTTTTGCTAAGGCCATCGATGCCGAAGTAGGTGAAGTCTACTATGTCATGATTAACAATTTTGGGTACGGAAGCCAAGGGTCACCCTCCGCCGGATTTACGATTGACTTTTCCACAAGTACTGCGACATTTGCCAATACGACGATCCCACAACTGGACAATATCGTCAGCAGTTGCGACTATACAAAAAGAATCACGATACACTTGTCCAACTATGCATTATGTGGTTCCATTGCTAGCGACGGAAGTGATTTCATATTGACAAATGAAGACAAAAGCAAAACCTATCCGATTATGTCTGCTTCTGGAGTGAACTGTTCGGGTGCAGCAGGATATGCAAGGGACATCGCGATTGAGTTTCAGGATTATCTTACCAATGGAAAATATCTTATTCAAGCAAAAAAAGGTTCAGACGGCAATTCCATATTAGGCTTGTGCGGAGGTGAAACACCGGACAACTCAACTGCACTATCATTTTCAGTAAAAATAGATTCGTTAAAACTCGTCTCGCTAGATTCTCCGGCCTGCCAGAGAATGAAATTAATATTTGACCAAACTATTAATTGTTCTACTATAAAAAATGACGGCTCACAGTTTTATGTAACAGGGCCATCGAATGTAAATATTGTTTCAGCGCAATCATTAGCTTTTTGCCAAAACGAAACAACGACGGGCATCTTGCTGCTGTTGGACAAAACAATATCAATTGACGGCAAATACATTTTGCATTCCAAAGAAGATTCGTCACTGTACGGTTCTTGTAGCAGCAAACTATATACGGATATAAATAAGAGTTTTAATGTCAATTCATTTAATGGGTTAGTAAATACGCTTGCGGACACGACGGTTTGTGGACTAGGTGATTCCATACAATTAGTAACGACCAATACCGCGTCCGCACCTAATGGTGGATTTCAATACGCCTGGACTTTGAATAACAATGCAATTTCTAATATAAACGAACTTTCACCCTGGGTAAAAATCCTCGCACCTACAAATCATTATCAAGTCGAAACGACGGACCAAAACGGTTGCGTATTGCGCGACACGACCAATATACGAATAGAAACTTTCAGAGGTTCGCTCTCTCCTACCACGGCATCAATTTGCCTAAATGATTCCTTACAACTACAGGCTTCGGACAATGCTGTAAGATATCAATGGTTCGATGAATCTACTTTGAAAACATCTGCAAACATTACATTCTCCGCAAATAATATTCCCAATCCTATATACCATCCAAATGCCGTTGGCCAATTTGACTATTATTTATTGATGCAGTCACGCAAACAATGTTTAGACACATTGACGACGCATATTGATGTAAAACCATTACCAGATCTGCAAGTAGCTTTTAAAGATACTGTCATTAACTATGGCACGGATATACAGCTATTGGCAAATGGCGCGACATATTATAGTTGGACTCCGACTATAAGTTTGCATAGTACGAATACGCCAAATCCGATTGCCCATCCACTAGTCAATACAACCTATATTGTCACCGGAACAGGTGACAACGGTTGCCATGTAAAAGATACTGTTCAGGTAAACATATTCTTTCAGGATTACGCCTATTTCCCTACGGCATTCACACCAAACCAAGACGGTAGAAACGATGTTTTTCGAGTCCGTTTTTTTGGAAAAATAAATCAGTTTTCGCTCAATATATTCAATCGTTGGGGACAGAAAATATATAGTTCCAATAATCCGGAACAAGGATGGGACGGATTAATTGACAACAAAGCTGCACCATCTGGAACCTATGTCTGGCAATGCTCCTATCAACCCGACGGACAAAAACATTACGACAAAAAAGGAACGATTGTATTGATAAGATAAAACAAAAAAGCAAAACCTAATGGTTTTGCTTTTTTCATAAAACTATAGTCCAATACTATTTTTTCGCATTGTGACGCGCTTCCAATACGGAAAGTACATCTTTCAAAGTGTGACCTTTGGCTTGTAGCAATATCAAATAGTGGAACAACAAGTCCGCTGATTCGCTTAGGAAACGCTCGTCATCATTGTCTTTTGCCTCAATGACAGTTTCAACAGCTTCTTCTCCCACTTTTTGCGCAATACGGTTAATCCCTTTATGAAAAAGAAAAGACACGTAAGAATTTTCAGGTGCTTTTTCTTTGCGGTCGGTAATGACATTTTCCAATGTATTCAAAAAGCCCAATCCGCTTTCGTTCTTTTCGTTCCAACAAGTATCCGCGCCTGTATGGCAAACCGGACCAACCGGATTGGCTTTAATCAAAAGCGTATCGTTGTCGCAATCAACTTTGATGTCTTTCAACAACAGAAAGTTGCCACTCTCCTCTCCTTTTGTCCAAAGGCGATTTTTGCTACGACTCCAGAAAGTTACTTTTCCCAATTCCTGTGTTTTCTGCAATGCTTCTTCATTCATAAAACCCAGCATCAAAACTTTATTAGTCTGATCGTCCTGTACAATTGCAGGCACTAAACCGTCGGAATATTTTTTATAGTCTACGTTCATTATCGAGATACTTATATTCTTACAAAAATTTCGTTTTCTTTCAAATACTGTTTCAAATCAGGAATGCCAATTTCTTTAAAATGGAAAATGCTTGCCGCCAAAGCCGCATCCGCACTTGCATCCGTAAAGACTTCCTTAAAATGCGCCATCGTTCCTGCGCCACCGCTAGCAATAACCGGAACGGGTAATTCCGTAGAAAGTTTGCGTGTTATGTCAATGGCAAAACCGTTTTTCATTCCGTCATTGTTCATGGAAGTCAACAGGATCTCGCCTGCGCCTAGTTCCACAGCTTTTTGCGCCCATTCGAAGCATTCCATTTCTGTTTTTGTACGACCACCATTTAGGTAAACATACCAATTGCCATCTTCTTCTTGTTTCGTATCGATTGCCAATACCACGCACTGACTACCAAATTCGGAAGACAACTCATGGATAAGCTCCGGACGTTTGAATGCCGAAGTATTGATGGTAACTTTATCTGCCCCATTATACAAAAGCGTCTGCACGTCCTGCACGCTGGAAATCCCACCGCCAACAGTAAACGGAATATTGATGTGATGCGCTATTTTGTTGACTAGTTCACTTAGTGTTTTGCGTTTTTCGACGGTTGCCGTAATATCCAAAAAGACCAACTCGTCCGCACCTTGTTGCGCATACAAAGCACCCAATTCCACTGGATCTCCCGCATCGCGCAGATCCAAGAAATTGACACCTTTCACGGTGCGTCCGTCTTTAATATCCAAACAAGGAATAATCCTTTTCGTGAGCATACTTCCAATATTGAGAAGGCAAGGTACTATGCAAAACGCTAAATTCCTTATCCAAAGTCGATTTCCGTATTGTCGCCGATATTGAGACTGCGGCTAAGTCCTTTCACTTCGGCATCGCTTCCGATTATGGAATTGTCCAATAGCACTTCGTGCAAAGTCGTGTAAGAACCAATAATACAGTCTTTCAATAAGGTTTGGGAGATTTTTGCGTGCGAGCCTATAGACACGTTCGGACCTATGATGCAGTTCTCCAATTTGACGTGCGCAGCTATATTGACGGGCGGAATGATAACGCTATTGGTTTGTTGGACTGTACGGTCCACAAAGCTTTTTTGTTTGGCTAATAAAGAAGCGTTCGTTGCAATCAACGACTCTTTTCGACCGCAGTCGTACCAATAATTGACTTTAAAAGGATTGAAAATCGTTCCGGAAACCAACATTTCCTGCAATGCTTCCGTCAGCGAAAATTCGTCTGCTACTTTCTTATGCGCCTTGTCTATTTTTTCCAAACAGGCAAACAATTCCTTTACGTCGCTGATTTTATACAAGCCGACCAACGCTTTGTTGCTTTTCGGGATGGAAGGTTTTTCCACAAAATGTTTGATGGAGTCGCCGTCCATTTCCACAATACCAAAACGCCGAGGGTCGTCCACTTTCATGATACCTAGCTGGTTGCCTTTTTCACCCAAAATCCCTTTTATGTCAAAATCGCAAACCGTATCGCCCAATACAATGAAAACCTCTTCCTTTCCAACCAATGATTTTGTCTGCAATACCGCATCACCGATACCACGCCTCCCTTCCTGCACCACAAAATCGCTTTTGATATCAGGATAAGTCGTATTGACGTAGTGAATAATCTTTTCGCCCAAATATCCCACAACAAAAATAAAATCCTCGATTCCGGCATTTTTCAGTTGCTCAATCACAAAGCCCAATATGGTCTTGCCGGCAATCGGCATCAACGATTTGGGTTGCGTGTAGGTGTGCGGGCGCAATTTGGCACCGGAACCTGCAACTGGAATAATTGCTTTCATTTACAAAACCTTTTGTGTTAAAATCAAGATTTCGCATTTCTCCCTAACGATTATTCAACAAAACAAAAGAATTTTCAATAATCTTTTATCCGAATATTTAGAAAAAATACGCTCTCAACGATTAAATTTGTCGCAAATTTATAAAGTAATGCAACGAGATACACAAGTATTTGAACTTATCGGCAAAGAATTGGAAAGACAACGTTCGGGTATTGAGCTTATTGCTTCCGAAAATTTTACCAGCCTGCAGTCTATTCAGGCAATGGGAAGTGTGCTAACCAACAAGTATGCCGAAGGTTATCCCGGACATCGCTATTATGCCGGATGCGAAATCGTAGACCAAGTAGAACAACTGGCTATCGACCGCCTCAAACAAATATTTGACATCGAATACGCCAACGTACAGCCGCACAGCGGTGCACAGGCAAATGCCGCAGTACATCTTGCATTGTTACAACCCGGCGACAAGATTTTGGGACTGGACTTGAGTATGGGCGGACATTTGACACACGGCTCTCCTGTCAACTACAGCGGACGCTTGTATGATGCACATTTTTACGGTGTGAAAAAAGAAACAGGGTATGTTGATTACGAACAAATGGAAGCACAAGCGCAAAAAATCCAACCCAAAGTCATTATTTGCGGTGCCAGTGCATATAGCCGTGACTGGGATTACAAACGCATCCGCGAAATCGCAGATAGCATTGGTGCTCTCGTAATGGCAGATATCGCTCATCCTGCCGGTCTTATTGCCAAAAAATTACTGAACGATCCCTTTGACTATTGTCATATTGTTACTTCCACCACACACAAGACTTTGCGTGGACCAAGAGGCGGCGTAATCATGATGCGCAGGGATTTCGAAAATCCTTTTGGACAAAAAGACAACAAAGGCAATCTTAAATTGATGAGCAGTTTGTTGAATCTGGCAGTTTTCCCGGGCATTCAAGGAGGTCCATTGGAACACGTTATTGCGGGCAAAGCAGTCGCTTTCGGAGAAATATTGACAGACGAGTATACCCAATATGCAAAACAAATGCAGGCAAACGCTCAGTATTTGGCAAAACTATTGGTAAACAAAGATTACAATATCATCAGTGGCGGAACGGACAATCACTTGGTGTTAATCGACCTGAGAAACAAAAATATTTCGGGCAAAAAAGCAGAACAGGCTTTGGTAAAAGCCGAAATCACTTGCAACAAAAACATGGTACCTTTTGACGATAAGAGTGCATTCGTTACTTCCGGTGTTCGTTTGGGCGTTCCGGCGATTACTTCCCGCGGTTTTGTGGAAAAAGACATGGAATTCATCGTAGACTCATTTGACAAAATCATCACACATTCAGAAGATGAAAGCGTAATCGCTTCCGTAAAATCCGAAGTCAACAACTACATGAAAAACTTCCCGTTGTATCCGGAATTGGGATAGTATGCAGAAAGCGTAAAGCGAATCGCACAAAGCAACACAATAGATAGCCGATGTTGGTGTTTTCACCAACACCAATTCACAGTATAACAGCCAATAAGATTTTGAAGTCTTATTGGCTGTTTTCACTAAGGAAACGACCTTCACCATATTTGTTAATCTTTTATTAAAAAATCACATTATTATTATCCATAATCTGTAAACTACTGTGCTAAAACCTAATTTTGAAAATATGGATTTAATTAGTCCAATAGTAGAACAGTATGCAGAGTGGATGACGAATGAAGAAAACGATCTTCTTTCCGAAATCAACAAGCAGACAAACGAAACACATGCACATCCTCACATGCTGAGCGGTCATGTGCAAGGACGTTTTCTCTCGATGTTCAGCCAACTTTTACAACCGAAATACATATTGGAAATCGGAACTTTCACAGGTTATAGTGCATTGTGTCTGGCAGAAGGTTTGGCAAAGGACGGTGAGCTGCACACGATTGACATTCGTCATGAAGATGTGGAACTATCAAAATCCTATTTTCAAAAAAGTCCTTATGCTTCACAGATTATCGCGCATGAAGGCAATGCATTGGACATAATTCCGTTATTAGGACATCGATGGGACTTGGTTTTCATTGATGCCGACAAGGTCAACTATACGAATTATTACAATTTAGTACTGGACAGACTCAGCGAAAATGGATGTATATTGGCAGACAATGTGCTTTTCCACGGGCAGATTTTTGACAATCCGGTAAAAGGTAAAAGCCCTCTTGCCATTAAGGATTTCAACGAATATGTGAAAAATGACCCGCGCACATCGCAGGTTTTACTGACGATTCGCGACGGACTATTACTCATCAAAAAAGAAAAAAATGCGTAAGTTATTATTGACAACCGTTATAGTTGCAACAAGCTTCACATTAAGAGCA
>JAATFC010000133.1 GCA_015655435.1 Chitinophagales bacterium
CAGTTAGATGCGGAAATTACCCGAAATGAAAAGTTCTGGAATTTTTCATTGATGCCGTTTGTAAATTATTTTGATAATTATATTTATCTAAACCCGACTTCAAGTTATTATGAAAGCCTTCAGATCTATGAATATACGCAAAGCCGTGTTTTCAGGTACGGTGGCGAAGCCAGCATTGGCACTAAGCCATTGCAACAATTAGCATTTACATCCTCCGTAGAGTATGTTTATTCGGAACAGTTAAACGGTGCAAAAAAAGGATTTACATTACCCTTTTCTCCTCCTTTATCATTTCTGTTTACGACAAACTATACTATAAACCCATTTTGGAAATTCCAGAATATAAATATAGCTACGGATTACCGTATTACTTCCAAACAGGATAAAATAGTACCGCCCGAAGAAAAAACGCCTGGGTACAATGTATGTAACCTGTCATTAATGACAGACATGCAACTATTAAAAAATGTAAAAGCAATTACCGTAAGATTGAAACTCAACAATGTATTTAATACCAGATATTTTGACCATACTAGTTATTACAGAATAATCCAAGTGCCACAACCGGGCAGAAATGCATCCCTTTCCGTAACCATTCCATTTTAATAAAAGATGAAATATAATATGATAAAAATGAAACCACATTTAAAAACTTTATCGTTCCTGACTATGGGAGCAATACTACTGTTTAATTCCTGTAGCAAGAACAATGATGATGTTGTTGACACCGAAAAACCTACGGTCTCTGTAAACTATGACAACGGATTTCCACAGGCGTGCTCCCTGCTACAAAGAAGACATACATATACTATACGAGCCAGGGCTAGTGACAATGTAGGACTGGCAGCCTACAGTATTGACATTCACAACAATTTTGACCATCATACCCATGACAACCAAGAGGCTGAATGCGAACTGGCTCCCATAAAAGATGCTGTCAATCCTTTCCTATTCATGAAAAATTACAGCATGGAAAACGGCTTGTCTCAGGAAATACAGCAGGAAATTACCATACCTGAAAATATTGATACGGGCGATTATCATTTTCATCTTTCCGTAACAGATGTTACAGGCTGGCAGAGTAGTGCCTATGTGGACGTAAAAATAATAGAGTGAAATAATACGATTAGTAATCCATTTAATAATAAAGAATGAACATGTTTAAATTTAAGACAACCAAGTTATTGACAACAACTATCATGGCATCAGCCATATTGTTTGCCTCTTGCAGTAAAAACGATGACACGACACCAGTTCCGGAACCCGAAAAACCGTTTGACATTACAGAACATTTTGTGGCCGGCACTTTGACACAAGCTACTGGAAGCAAATACACCAGTGTCTTTTTTATTCAATTTTTGGAAGACAACAAAGCCCTGATGATCAACACATCTGCAAACAATTTATCCGGGACCTACACTATGACCGAAGATTCATTGATTTTTGAAGTAGAGGGAGGAAATGCACGCACAGCAAGGTTTGCCATTGATGAAAATAAAAAAATTACAGGAGCATACTATACAGCGTTTACTTCTTTGCAATACAATGCTACAGGAGAAATACTAACTTCTTCTGAGGAAAATGCCTTGGCGGGCAAGTCGTTTAAGGGCGAAGAATTTAAAATGGGAGACGTAAGCAATAATCCCGGTTTTATATATTCCTTCAATAATACAGCCACCCAATATGGCTCTGGGACTATTGCCGATACCATAAACAATACCAGAATGAATTATACGCTTATCGGAGGCAGTGCTTTTAAAGCTATAAATGGCAGTGTCACAGAATTAGGATTTCTGTCCAATAAAACATTAACGGTCTTTAAAGCTAGTGGATTGTATTATTATGGAAAATACGAACAACAATAAATTACTTGTGATGGAAAAATCAATTATATCGTTTAAATTATTTTACCTATTTGCGGTATTGTTAATATTCTCGTGCAGCAAAAAGGATGATGTTATGAAACCTATTGTCACTCCAACTATCGTTCTTGATGAAGTTGGCGCAAACAATAGTAAGGTCGCTTATCCCGGGCAGGGCTTACATATTCAAGCTACTATAAATGCACCCGAAAAAATAGTTGATGTCAAGGTACAAATAACATTGGCAACCACTAATTATGGATGGGACTTCGTGAATACATATACGAAAGGTTACGCAGGATTAATCAACCCCGATTTTCATGAACATATCAATATTCCCGAAGACGCCACTGCCGGATCTTATACACTACTCGTCATCGTTACGGATGAGGCAGGACAGAAGGCGCAGCATAAAGTTGATTTTGAGATAAAGAGAGACCCATCACTGCCTTTGATAAACGGCATCTCCTTAAAAGCTATTGATGCTTCAATGCTTAATTTGTCCGGTACGGTACAAGCATCCGGTACAATAGATCGCATTGAGGTGGAAGTACAATCCTCTGCATGGACCAATAAATATGTCTATGCAGATATAGATATGATTGGAAAAACTTCTTTTGAACTTAATAAGGATATAGATATAACCGGGGCACCCGAAGGGCACTATCATATAAACGTAACACTTTATGACAAAGCTGGCAAGACTATGTTTTACCAATTGCATATAGATTTAGATTAGATTATTTTAAAACCAAAAAAACATGCACATGTTCAGATTCAACATTGCAAGATTATTTGCAACAACCGCGATTGCCTTTACTGTATTATTTTCTTCCTGTAGCAAGGACGATGACGATATCGTGGTAGCAAAGCCAACAGTTAGTGGTATGGAGGTGGGCGCAAGCAACAGTCACATTGGGTACATAGGCTCAGACCTACACGTTGAGGCAGAAATTGAAGCCGCAGGAAAAATAAAAGCAGTCGAAGTGGAAATCCATAAAGAAGACGGTACAGGCTGGACATTTTCTCAGTCCTTTGACGACTATGTAGGCTTGCTCAACGCTACGTTTCACAAGCACATTGATATTCCTTCAGATGCGGCAACAGGCACCTATCATTTTCATTTTACCGTTACCGATACAAAGGGCAATAAGACTACGGTAGAGGAAGAGTTAAAATTGGAGGTTAGCACCGACACCCAGGCCCCGACAATAACTGTGTCCAGTGCGCCAACCACAAACCAGGAATTTGGAAAGGGCACTGCTATTAATATCTCCGGTCACCTGTCTGATAATGTATCCGTAGGCGGGATTCTGGTAGCGTTGGTAAGATCTGACGACACAGAGGTCTCTACATCAACCGTCATCATGGTGCAATACAAATCTTTTCAGGATATAACTGAAACTGATTTTAATGCCACTATTAATGCTGGCGCAACATACGACAACCAGTCCACACCCGTATTGATACAAGGCGACAATGCCTGGCGGTCGGGAGATTATTACATCTTGGTAAGAACATGGGATGGTGTAGGCAATGTTAAGGACTCTCAAAAGTATCCTATAAAAATTACACTTTAGAATATTTCAGGTATAATATGAAATATCAGCAGGCAATTGAATAGGTCTTTTAACTCCTGTGTGGTATACTAAACACAGGAGTCTGTTCCACTCATGGATAAAAAGATAATTATACAAAAAAAGAGCTATGCAACAGTAGCTTATGAAGCGAAAATCAAAAACAGAAATAATCAAACTCTTTGAAAATAGTTCCTTGTTAAGAATAAAGGTGTACATCAACTCATGCAATAGGTTCTTACTTAAAAAATCAATCGTAATGAATACTGCATTAAAAAACAGAAATGTAAAAATCTTCGGTAAATCTTTTGCTGTACCAAACTTCCATGTATTCAAAGATGGCCAAATTAGCATCTGTGATAGTTGGAAAGTTGTGATGACCAACAAGTCCTGTTTTTAATGTTTTGAAAAGCCATTCTTAAGGCCGCGATGGTAGTTCGGCCGACCAACACC
>JAATFC010000105.1 GCA_015655435.1 Chitinophagales bacterium
GCAGGAAAACTATCTCAAGATAATGAATGACCCTTCTTTTAAGGAAGAGTTCAATGCTTTGCTGAAAGACTACGTGGGACGGCCATCTCCGTTATATCTTGCTGAAAGGTTAAGCAAACAGATTGGCGCGCATGTCTACCTAAAACGTGAAGATCTTAATCACACCGGCGCGCACAAGATTAACAATGCCATCGGGCAAGTGTTATTGGCTGTACGGTTGGGGAAAAGAAAAATCGTGGCTGAAACAGGAGCCGGACAACACGGCGTGGCTACGGCTACGGTCTGTGCACTTAGAGGGCTGGAATGTATTGTATTCATGGGATCTCTGGATATTGAACGTCAAGCGCCTAATGTCGCGCGTATGAAAATGCTGGGAGCAAAAGTGGTAGCTGCCGAAAGCGGTAGTAAAACACTGAAAGATGCAACCAACGAAGCAATTCGGTATTGGATTAACAATTCGCATGATACACACTACGTAATAGGAAGCGTTGTGGGTCCACACCCTTATCCCGATATGGTGGCACGTTTTCAAAGTATTATCAGCGAAGAAATAAGGTGGCAGTTGAAGGAAAAAACAGGGTCTGAACTTCCAAACTATGTATTTGCATGTGTTGGTGGCGGGAGCAATGCTGCTGGTTCTTTTTACCATTTTTTGAATGAGGAAAATGTGCATCTTGTTGCAGTAGAGGCTTCGGGATTGGGTGTCAATTCCGGACATACAGCGGCAACCACACAAAAGGGAACTATTGGTGTTTTGCATGGTAGCAAGAGCCTCGTTATGCAAACAGAAGACGGTCAAGTCGTCGAGCCATACAGTCTTTCTGCTGGATTGGATTATCCATGTATAGGACCTTTGCACGCTTATTTATGCAAAAGCGGAAGAGGGCAGTTCATTGATGCTACGGACGACGAAGCCTTACGTGCCGCGTTCAACCTAACCCGTATTGAGGGCATTATTCCGGCGCTGGAATCCTCGCACGCTTTGGCTGGTTTGCATAAAATTTCATTCAAATCCGACGATGTCGTCGTCGTCTGTCTGAGTGGGCGCGGGGACAAGGACATGGACAACTATTTGAAGGTAATGGACCAATACAATACATAAACAAGTTATATTTGCAGTTTTCTGATTATCAATAAATTGCTTTTAGCTATTGATAAAGATTTTAAATTTTGAAAAGTGAGTCGTCTTAAAAATATATTTGAACAAAACAAGGGTAAGAAAGTCCTGAACGTATACTGCACGGCAGGTTATCCGCATTTAGAAAGCACATTAGAAGTAATGGAAGCTCTCCAGAAGGATGGCGCTAATATTATCGAGTTGGGCATGCCTTACAGTGACCCTTTAGCTGATGGTGAAGTCATCCAAAACAGCGGTCTTGTTGCATTGAAAAACGGCATGACCATAGCCAAACTATTTGAACAGCTTAAGGGTTTTCGTCAGAAAATCGATATTCCGGTTGTATTGATGGGTTATTTGAATCCTATTTTGCAATACGGATTTGAAAAATTCTGTCAAGATGCGGCTGAGGTTGGTATTGACGGTTTGATTTTACCCGATGTTCCTGAATATGAATACGAATCCAACTATCGACAAATCGTCAAAAGATATGGTTTGGATTTTATTTTTTTGGTCACACCTGAAACATCCGTGGCAAGAATACGTCAATTAGATGAGTTAAGTTCGGGTTTTCTCTACGCCGTATCCTCCTCTTCCACAACTGGAAAGGATAAGGATTTTGACGAAGTGGAAAAATACCTGATTAAACTGAAAACATTGGATTTGAAAAATCCCGTGTTGGTGGGGTTTGGCATCAAGGACAAGGAAAGTTTTGACAAAGCGACCCAATATGCTGATGGTGGTATTATTGGTTCGGCTTACATCAAAGTGATTACGGGCAATGAAAATATTGAAGAAAGTACCAATACTTTCCTTCATTCAATACTGAACTGATTAATAGTTAATGATGAATAGCAATTCAAACATTGTTCATTATTAATTATTCACTATTAATTGTTTATCATGCGTTTGGCAATTGTAAAATACAATGCGGGCAATATCCAATCCGTACTGTACGCATTGGAAAGAATCGGTGCAACAGCAGATGTAACGGACAACCCTGAACTTTTAAAAAGTGCGGACAAAGTCATATTTCCCGGAGTTGGCGAAGCGTCTTCCTCCATGAAATATTTGAAGGAAAGAAATTTGGACAAAGTAATTGCGGATTTTAAACAACCCGTGTTGGGTATTTGTTTTGGTATGCAGTTGATGTGCACCCACAGCGAGGAAGGCAATACGGAGTGTTTAGGTATTTTTGAAGAAAAAGTGAAAAAGTTTCCAGTTGTCAATGGTATTAAAGTTCCCCAGATAGGCTGGAATCAGATTGACAATCTCCAAACGTCGCTTTTTGACGGTATAGATGAAAACGCTTTTTGCTATTTCGTACACAGTTACTACGCAGCTATTGGCGAACATACAATCGGAACGACAGAATACGGCATACAATACAGTTCTGCACTACACAAAAACAATTTTTGGGGAGTGCAATACCATCCTGAAAAAAGTGCTACCGTAGGAGAGAAGATACTGAAAAATTTTATTGAAAAGATAGGATAGGAGGCTAGTATTTCAAAGATTGTATTTGAAAATATTATTCCTTTCTCAACAGATAGATTTGAAATAAATGGAACAAGAAAACGAACGAATTACAGAATCAGCATCCCATTATAGGCATTTGGAAAATATGCCTGTGGAGGAAATACTGGAACATATCAACAACGAGGACAAAAAAGTACCGGAAGCGGTCAACAAAGCGCTACCGCAGATTACTGACCTGGTCGAGAATATTTCCGATAAGATGCTGTCTGGAGGTCGATTGTTTTATATTGTAGCGGGCACTAGCTGTCGATTGGGTATATTGGACGCCAGCGAATGTCCTCCGACCTACGGTGTTCCTGCCGGATTGGTAGTTGGGATTATTGCGGGCGGAA
>JAATFC010000381.1 GCA_015655435.1 Chitinophagales bacterium
AAATCGTGGAGGACAGAAACGTGGTACAGTTCGGCAACGGCGAGTTGAGTATTTACGAAACCCGGGCAAGTGCCAACGATTTCGCGTTGGAATTCAACAGTTTTGCATTGACTGCTATGATACAAGGGAAAAAGGTAATGCACATGCAGGACTATAATTCCTTTGATTATTTTCCTGACGAGCTTGTCATCGTTCCTCCACACAAGCAGATGCGAATAGACTTTCCCGAAGCCACGTTTTCCAACCCAACACGCTGTATCGCGCTCGTTATAGACGACCAATTGTTGAAAAATACGATTGACCTGCTTAATGAACGCTCCCCTAAAGTATCGGCACAGGAAGACTGGCAGGTCGACACCCAAAAACTGCATTTCAACGCTTCCAAGGAGATACTTAACACGCTGACACGGCTAGCTTCGCTTGGGCAGGAGAACGACATATTTTCCCGAACCGTATTGTCCGAACTGACATTAAAAGAACTCATCGTGCGGCTAATGCAGTCACAGGCACAGCATCAAGTAACGGAATACATACAAAAAAAGCATTCGTTCTCAAGCAAGTTCAGCGCAGTCACCAACTATATAAAAGAAAATATCACGGAAAAAATAGACATAGGCAAACTCTCCTCACTTGCCTGCATGAGCAAACCCAATTTCTTCAGGGCTTTCAAAAAAGAATTTGGTCTAACTCCTATTGAGCTCATCATCAAGGAACGTATCAATCTTGCCAAACAGCAACTTGTCGACCCGTCCGCTTCGATAACCGACGTATGCTATGGTTCAGGATTCAACAACCTCAGCCACTTCTTCCGACTATTCAAAAAACATGAAGGTGTTACACCCAAGATATTCAAACACCAGATTCCGCAATCCTAAGCATTTACTTGTTCATTAAGAAAACAGGAAACCTTAATTTTGGCGCATTATTGATTTTCAATCCCATATCTTTTGAAAAAAATCATTATTGCTATTGACGGCTATTCTTCCTGCGGAAAAAGCACACTGGCAAAACAACTAGCAAAACAACTCAACTATATCTTTATAGACACGGGTGCAATGTACCGTACCATCACACTATATTTTCTGCGAAAAGGAATCGATGCTTCGCAAAAAGAAATAATATTGAAAGAACTGCCCAATATACATCTAACCTTCGTTTACGATGAATCGCTTGGCAAAAATGCCATCTACCTTAATGGGGAAAATGTTGAACTAGCTATCCGGGAAATGAGCGTAAGCAACAATGTCAGTCCATTTGCTACAATTGCAGAAATACGCCAACTAGCAGTTGCCCAACAACAACTCATGGGCGAATCAAAAGGAATCGTGATGGACGGTCGCGATATTGGAACGGTCGTATTTCCTCAAGCCGAACTTAAGATATTCATGACTGCATCTCCAGAGGTTCGTATAGAAAGACGTTTCAAGGAAATGCAGCCGTCCCATCCCAATATCACCAAAGAAGAGGTTCGCAAAAATCTGGAAGAGCGCGACTATATTGATTCCCATCGTGAAGTGAGTCCGCTACGCCAAGCAGAAGACGCTCGCGTATTGGATAACTCCAATATGACACGGGATGAGCAGCTGGATTTGGTGAAAGGGTGGGTAAAGGAATTGGAATAGTTTTAAGCTCAGTTTTTATTCTGAAATAACAAAGATGCGATTCAAGAAATTTTTAAAAATAAGTGTAGTTTTTATTTTTATAATGCTCAATACGATTGCATTATTTCATGCATACAAGTTCACACATTTTAGTAATGACCAATCTCTTAAAATAACAAAATCTCCTAGTCAACTTAGCTTATCAGAGAAATTAAAAACATTATTTTTCGGCATAGACTGTCCGAAACCAAAATCAACTATAAAACCAGATACAACCTTTATAAGTAAACAGCTCGTTGGCAAAAAGGCTATAGCCATATGGGAAATAAATGTTGCTCAACCTAAAGGATGCATATTGATGTTTCATGGTTATGGTGGAGAAAAATCTTCCTTGATTCCCAATGCTCGATTTTTTAATAAAATAGGATATAACACTATCCTAGTTGATTTTATGGGAGCTGGCGAATCAGAAGGCAACCAAACGACTATTGGATTCTTTGAAGCTGAAAATGTCAAAAGAGTATATGATTACGCAAAAAACAATTCATCTCGTATTATCCTTTATGGCAATTCAATGGGAGCAGCATCCATCATGCACGCCATTGATGAATATAAATTGAATCCTAAGGGAGTTATATTGGAATGTCCATTTGGCACAATGGAACAGACGGTTAAAAATCGATTCCACAATATGGGTGTTCCTAGTTTTCCAATGGCCCATTTGCTGTTGTTTTGGGGAGGAACAATCAATGGTTTCTGGGCTTACAACAATAATCCGGAAGACTATGCAAAACAAATCACTCAACCTACATTGCTCATGTATGGCGCAAAAGACAAAAACGTATTACGAAAAGAAACGGATGCAATCTTTCAAAATATTCCTGCCAGAAACAAAACCCTGAAAATATTTCCCGAAGCAGGACACGAAAACTATATCAAGCACCATCTTGAGGAATGGCAACAAAGCATTATTCCATTTCTTCAATCTTTAGACAGATAAGTATATCAATAGAAAAAAAATGAAGAGGGAAGTTATCCGATATCGGATAACTTCCCTCTTCATAAATAATTGATTGAGTACTATTTATTTCTTCTTCTTTTCCAAAGCTATATCCAGCACATCATCCATTGTTTTTACAAAATGGAATTTGAGTCCTTTTATATATTCTTTTTCGATTTCCTTGATGTCTTTTTCGTTCTTTTCGCAAAGAATGATTTCCTTCAAACCGGCACGTTTTGCAGCCAATATTTTTTCTTTGATACCTCCGACTGGCAATACTTGTCCGCGTAAAATAATCTCACCCGTCATTGCCAGATAAGGTCTGATAGCTCGTCCCGTGAAAGCAGAAGCCAAAGCACTCAACATCGTAATACCGGCACTAGGACCGTCCTTTGGAGTTGCGCCTTCCGGTACGTGGATATGAATATTTTTTGCTTCAAATTCTTTCTGGTCAATACCGATTTCTTTTGCATGGCCTTTTAGGTAAGACAAAGCAGTGATGGCACTTTCCTTCATTACGTCCCCAAGGTTTCCCGTCAATTTCAGTTCACCTTTTCCTTCGCTTAGCAATACCTCTATAAACAAAATATCGCCACCTACATAAGTCCACGCAAGACCAACAGCTACGCCGGGCATATGCACTTCATTATACAAATCATTACTATAAATAGGCGAACCTAGCAAAGCCTCCAAATCTTCTTCCGTCACAGTTGACCTCACTTCTCCTTCTATTGCGTAATCCTTAGCCAGCTTACGCATCAGCGATGCCAGTTGACGGTCGAGCTCACGCACACCACTTTCCCTTGTATAGTTTTGGATAAGTTTTTCTAATACTTTATCCGAAATTTTTATAGTTACTTTCTTTAGACCATGCGCCTCTTTTTCCTTTGGAACAAGGAATTTTTTCGCAATCATGACTTTCTCTTCAATCGCATAACCACTTAGGTCTATGATTTCCAAACGGTCACGCAATGCAGGCTGTATATCTTTCAGACTATTAGCCGTTGCGATAAACAGGACTTTGCTCAGGTCATATTCCAGTTCCAAGTAGTTGTCGTAAAATGTACTGTTCTGTTCAGGGTCCAATACTTCCAGCATCGCAGAAGACGGGTCGCCTTTATAGTCACTTCCGAGCTTGTCAATCTCGTCCAATATCATGACAGGATTAGAACTTTTGACCTTTGTCAGATTTTGCAATATACGACCCGGCATTGCACCAATATAGGTTTTACGGTGACCACGGATTTCGCTTTCGTCATGCACACCACCCAAGCTTAACCGAGTGTATTTACGTCCAATAGCGCGCGCGATACTTTTACCTAAAGAAGTTTTTCCGATACCCGGAGGCTCAACAAAACATAGTATTGGACTTTTCAAGTCTCCTTTCAATTTAAGGACTGCGAGGTATTCCAATATGCGCTCCTTGATTTTCTTCATGCCGAAATGGTCTTTGTCCAATATCTTCTGGGCATTGACTAGGTCATAGTTGTCTTCTGTAACCTCGTCCCAAGGCAAGTTGAGCAATAGGTCGATATGATTGTATGTAACAGAATAATCTGGCGTGGAAGGATTCATTCTTTCCAGCTTTTCCACGTCACTGTCAAACATTTCTTTTGCACTCTGCGGCCATTTTTTCCCCTCTGCTTTTTGGCGAAGATTCTTTACTTCCTTAGAGTTGACGTCGCCACCTTCCAGTTCTTCCTTAATACTTTTTAACTGTTGTTGTAAAAAATACTCTTTTTGTTGCTTGTCAATCTCGATGCGGGCTTTGTTTGTGACCTTGTTTTTAAGTTCCACAAACTGTAATTCTTTTTGCAATAAAGCCATCAACGCC
Organism: Chitinophagales bacterium; assembly: GCA_015655435.1. GTDB lineage: Bacteria > Bacteroidota > Bacteroidia > Chitinophagales > Chitinophagaceae > Rhizosphaericola. The sequence continues at coordinate 4,436 of JAATFC010000381.1, forward strand.
TCCGCTCTTTTTTGCAAATTTCCCTCTTCCAGCATCGCTTGTTTTTCGCCCAAATCATTATTGAGATTACTGCTGACGAAATTAATCAGGAAACCAGGATTCTCTATATTTTTCAAGATAAGGGAAGCTTCCTGTGGCATATTGGGCGTCATCTGGATAATCTGTCCGGCACTTTCCTTGATGCTTCCCATTATAGCGTCGAACTGTTCATTGGATGGAGCGATCTCGTCTTCCAATACCTGGATATCGGCTTTGAAATAAGGCTCTTCCTGCGTCATCCGCTGCAAGGAAAAACGCTTTTTGCCTTGGATAATAACCGTCGTTCCGCCATCCGGCATTTTAATCAGTTTCACTATTTTGGCAACCGTTCCTACTGCACAAAGATCTTCAGCAGTCGGATCTTCCACGTTAACTGATTTTTGGGCAATCA
>JAATFC010000279.1 GCA_015655435.1 Chitinophagales bacterium
AGGGCAGGTCTATTCTATTGCAAATAATACGGAGGATATCTTGGCCAAACCCTTGATCAGCATTCCCTCTAAAAGAAACATCGGGTTTTATGGTTTGTCGGAAACTTCCGATACCGGTTATGCCCACAATGTTGCTGTGGAAGCGCAAGTCCATGAAAGGCAAACCTTAACCAGTGGAGCATCCATCAAGCTGCGTTTGACCTCCGATATTTTGGTTGAGGGACAGACAATCCCCAAAGGTTCATTTGTGTTTGGCAACTGTAACATTAGTGGGGAACGGTTGAAAATTACCGTGAGCTCTATCCGTTGTGGAGATAGGTTATTTCCAGTATCACTGATGGCATATGATATGGACGGACAAGAAGGTATCAGAATCCCAGGAGCAATTACACGAGATGTCACCAAAGAAGGAATTGACCAGGGCGTACAATCCATGAATTTGATGACCCTTGATCCCAGCATGGGTGCCCAAGCTGCCAGTGCCGCTGTTCAAACAGCCAAGGGTCTTTTAAGTAAAAAAGTAAAACTCGTCAAAGCCACGGTACGAGCGGGTTATCCGGTACTCTTAATTGATAAACAACAATTATACTAAACCACAATTCATAACTCTTAATTCATAACTATTTAAAACATTTTAAGCATGAAACAGTTCCTTTTTATAGTCTTCATGACTTTGTTTGTATGTCCTCTATTTGCCCAACAAGCTGATTTGGGGAAAATCACACCGGAAGCGTATGGCACACAATATCCATTATTAGTGGGTACCGCTAAAACAACCGTATTGGTATTTCCATGTAAAATAGCGAACGGTGGAGTGGACTTAGGCAGTTCTGATCTGATCGCCAGTACCATTACCTCAGTGGACAATATATTAAGAGTAAAGGCTGCGACTGAAAAATTTGCACCTACCAATTTAACGGTAGTGACAACCGACGGCAAAGTCTATTCCTTTTACGTAAGCTTCTCTCCATACCCCGATGATCGACCGATAGATTTGGGCAAACAGTCAAATACCGAAAATGCACAGGCTATGTTGAAAGACCGTAAACTCAATGATGGTCAGGTCAAGGAATGTGCGGGTGCCATAGTTGGTCTAAAACCGTTTCTTAAAAAGCCCAAGGCTAAATCCTATGGCATGCAGTTTTCCTTGAAAGGTATGTATGCCAAAGAAGACGTACTCTTTTTCCATTTTGAACTAAACAACAAAAGCCCGATCGATTTTACCACCGACTTTATGCGTTTTTATATCAGAGACCAGAAGCGAATAAAGCGAACGGCAGACCAGGAACTGGAACTCCAACCATTGGGTATATTCCCCGAAAATGCAATGCCCACTACCACAGGAAGTAAGCGGACGATTATAGTGGCATTCAAACGATTTACCATCGCAGATCATAAAAATATGGTCATACAACTCTTTGAAAAAAATGGGGATCGGCATTTAGAACTGAAAATAAAGGGTAAAGTATTAATGCGAGCATCCAAACTATAATGTAGTAGTTATTAAGTAATAGTGAATAATTAATAGTTTAAACATCACTTATTCAATCCTCGTCTCTTATTCACCTAAAACCATTTAAATCACTTACCAAACCTCAAATATGAGTAAACTCACAAAAGAAATGGAAAACTGGCGTCAGGCAGAGATTCGTCATGCTGCTGTATTTGGTAAAGCCGCCTTAAGAACCAAGGGATACCAAAAAATAAGACTGGCAGAAATGCAGCGGATTTACCGCAGTCACCGAGGAACAAAATTGTCTCTTGATGACCGAGTTAGATTACGGATAATGCGTTCTGGAAATCGTCATCTGGAAAAGCAATTGTATCCCAATAGACTCGTTCGCTACGGAAGAAAGCTGATACGATTTACAGAAAGAACGATAACAAACGGATTCAGGCAAATAAGAAAGATGCTAGACGCAACAAGATACTTACCCAAAGAAAATATCATAGTTAAAAATCCAGAGACCTTTGTAACGGAAAATCCACAAAATAAAATAGAGATACCAAAAATAGTTCGTCTACCTAGAAAGTCAATTAAACCGGTAGAAGAACTGGAACAAAAACGAGGACGAAGTTTATAATAGTCCATTTTAAAAAGCCCCCCTTTACATACGGCTCTTTTAATTTATCACTTATCATTGATCACTCATTAAAAAAACTTATGGCAAAAGAAATAACAAGAGCAGAAAATATCGCTTACTTAGAAAAAGGACTCTACTACAGTGGCTTTGG
>JAATFC010000288.1 GCA_015655435.1 Chitinophagales bacterium
ATCTTTGCTTTCTTTGATGTATTTCTGGATGACTTGCATCAATGCAATATCTTTCTTAGTGCCACCATCAATAAATCCGTCGACTTCTTCTTTAAATTCTTTCAAAGTTTGCGCAACGATTGTGTTTAAAGTAATCATCGCATTTGCACAGTTAGCAACCGAGCCTACTGCGCGGAATTCAAATTTATTTCCAGTAAAGGCAAAAGGAGATGTCCTATTACGATCGGTATTGTCCAACAATACTTCAGGTATTGCACGATGCAAATCGAGCTTCAATATTGCTTCATCCTGTTCGTCAAATTTGTCAGTAACACGGGCTTCGATATCATCCAAAATCTGGCGCAAAGCACTTCCGACAAATACGGAAATGATAGCTGGAGGAGCTTCGTTCGCACCCAAACGGTGGTCGTTGCTCGCAGAGGCGATAGACGCACGCAGAAGGTCTGAATATGAATGAACCGCTTTGATTGTATTGACGAAGAAAGTCAGGAACAACAAGTTTGTTTTTGGCGTTTTTCCGGGAGCCAACAAGTTGATGCCGGTATCGGTCGCCATACTCCAGTTGTTGTGTTTACCACTACCGTTGATTCCGGCAAATGGTTTTTCGTGCAACAACACTTTTAGTTTGTGGCGTTTCGCTACACGAGTCATTACGTCCATCAACAATATGTTGTGGTCAACGGCAATATTGACTTCTTCAAATATTGGAGCTGCTTCGAACTGAGCAGGCGCAACTTCATTGTGGCGTGTTTTCAGAGGAATTCCTAATTTATAGGCAACTTCTTCAAAATCCAACATGAAATTGTACACACGTTCAGGAATAGAACCAAAATAGTGGTCCTCCAGTTGCTGACCTTTTGCAGGTGAAGCACCGAAAACCGTTCTTCCGCATTGTATCAAGTCTGGACGTGCATTAGCCAAACCTTCATCGATTACGAAATATTCCTGCTCCCAACCTAATGTAGGGGTTATTTTAGCTATGTTTTTATCAAAATAATGAGCAACCTCAACCGCGGATTCGTTGATTGCGTCCAATGCTTTCAACAAAGGAGCTTTGTAGTCCAAAGATTCGCCTGTATAGGAAATGAAAACTGTTGGAATACACAATGTCTTACCCAAACCAACTTCGTAGATAAACGCCGGAGATGTAGGATCCCAAGCTGTATAGCCACGAGCCTCAAAAGTCGCACGGATACCACCGGAAGGAAACGAAGATGCATCCGGTTCCTGTTGGATCAACGCATCGCCGTCAAACTGTTCGATAGCTGTTCCATCGCTCTTCAGCGCGAAAAAAGAATCGTGTTTTTCGGCTGTAGTACCTGTCAACGGTTGAAACCAGTGCGTGTAGTGTGTAACGCCTTTGGATTCCGCCCAGGAACGCATTCCCGAGGCTATTTGGTTAGCTACGATACGGTCTACTTTTTTACCGCCTTTTATGCTTGTAAGTAAGCTTTTATACGCTTCGTCCGTTAAAAATTGACGAGCTTTTTCCAACGAAAAGACATTTTCACGAAAGATGGAAGTGACTTTTCCCGCTTCATATTTCACTACGGGCTCGATGCCTTCGGTTAGGTTACTAATTGCCTCAAATCTTAATGACATAAACTATTTTACTTTTGAGAATGATTGATTCTTTGCGAAAAAAGTAATTTCGCTCAGTAAAAATATGTATTTATATCATGAATAAATAGTAAAAAGATAATATTTGGTTAAAAAGTATTATATATTTTTATTATTAATATATAAATGCTTTATTTTTTGAAAATCTATCAACTGCAATAACAATAGGCAAAAGACCGTTTCCGCGATACAGCGGTAACGCAGCAGCGCACCATAGTAAGCCACGCATTCTCCAATAAGCAAATAATTCAACAAGCAAAAGGCAAACATTATCAGAAAAAATGGATTTTTCCACAGTTCTTTTCGTGTCGGGAAACGAAATGCAAGTATTGTCAACATAAGGAACAGTAAGCAACTAGAGCCTCCAATCCATCCAATACGATCATACAGCAAGCTCTTCTCCAAGGGAAAGAAAAAAACGTTCATCACCGCATGTGGCAGATTGCGCAGGTAAGTGACGATATCGCCACTCAGCGCAATGGAAGGAATCGGCTGATCCCCGTTAACATCGTAAAATCCTTTTTGCTTACGCGCCAACAACAATGCGAAATTGACACTATTGTGAAAGAAAGAAGAAACACAGAACAGACCAAACACGCAGCCCAGCAATATCCAAAATCGTTTAGCAAAAGAAGGTGATGACGGCCTAGCGACCCAAACCATCATTAAGCTACCGACAAGAATTATCGCCATATAGTTTTTCATCAATAACATGATGAAAACCGCAGCAAAAAAGGCCGTCCAATATAAAAAACGCTTGGCTCCGGATTTGCCTTTCCGGAAGCTATAAGTAAACAAAATAACAGCCAACAACATCAGGCAGACCATATCTTTTTGGATATTGGACGTCCACAGAATCAATGGTGGATACAACAGTAACACACCTAAAACTGTCCAAGTATATCGAGGATTTAGCCAATACCGAAATACGCTAGCCAAACCCAACAGACACCACATTACCAGAAAATTGGCAATCAGAACGTTGACATAATAATTGTAACCGCTGAAAACGTTCAGTACGGCATTGAACTTGATAATCAGGTTGTCTCTCAAGTCATTGAAATACATATTGTTGCCATTCTTGAAAAAGAAACTGGTAAACGGATTACCACTATAACCGTTGTTGTCCAATATGTCTTTGTAGAAAAACTTAGGTGTATCATGCAAAAGCCAGTCCGTTTCCTCCTTACTTTCCCTAAAGAGCCTCCAATAGTCGTTGTTTTCCAGATTGCGGGTATAAAACCCGAAAAACAAACCAACACCAACCCTCAAAATGAATGCGAACAGCAATACGCGTCGCCAGTTTATATTGGACAGGTGTTTTTTGCCCCATCGATACAGCCAATAGGTAAATAAAAGCAGGTAAACTACAAACAGCAATATAGACATTATAGTCTGGCTTATGATTCGAATTTATCAGTATTGAAAGGTATGTCTACTATGAACAGAGAGCCTTTTCCAATAGTACTCTCCACTTTGATTTTACCTTCATGTGCTTCCACTATCTGTTTGACATAGCTCATTCCCAAACCAAAACCTTTGACATTGTGGACGTTGCCCGTATGTGCGCGGTAGAATCTGTCAAAAACGTGTTTGATGGTATCTTTTGACATACCGATACCATTATCCATGACCCTGATAACGATGCCTTTGGCACTATTGGAAGTCGATATTTTCACAATAGGCGGTGTGTCGGGTTTGGAATATTTGACAGCATTGTCCACCAGGTTGTTGATTAGATTGTTGAAATGCGTCTCGTCCGCATATATTAGATCGTTTTCTGCCGCGAGATGCTGCTCTATCGTGCCTTCTTTGCTTTCCAACTGTAGTGCAAACGCATCCGCTATATGAGCAATGACTTCATGTACATGCACAGGAACGAATGTCAGGTTCAATTCCTGCTTTTCCATTTTGGCTGCTTGCAAGATGGTTTCCACGTGTTTGTTCATCCGCTTGTTTTCCTCCTTGATGATACCACTGAAATATTCCAGCTTCGTTTCGTCTCCTTGTACTTTTTTGTTTCGGATGGCGTCTATTGCTAGGGAAATGGTGGCGATTGGCGTTTTGAACTCATGTGTCATGTTGTTGATGAAATCCGTCTTGGTTTTGCTCAACTGTCCCTGTTCCAGCATATTGCGCACGGTCAGGTAAAACGCCCCCAAAATCACAATTGTAAAGAGAGCAAAGGAAACCAAACTCCATGTCATTGATTTCCAAACTTCAGAATTAAAGTTGGGTAAAATAACAGTCATCATTTCATCGGAGGTAAACATAGAAATATCCATATTCATCACAGACAGATTGGACGTATTGTTAATGGAAACGATGAAACGATTGATGGTTGAGTCCTTACTTGCCATATAAGATGCCTTGTCGTAACCCGGAGACCTCATCTCCAAGAACTGGGTACCATTATCATAGGCTACTTTAAAAATGGCAAATTCCGTTTTGATGCCACCGACGTCATGTTTGCGCAGAGCTTCTTGTAATTTTTCCGCAACATCTTCATAAGAAAAATGCTCAATTACCGTCGAGGACGTAGTTACACCAAAACTTGTGCTTGGAAAACGAAAGCCATGTGGTTGTGTAGGCCGAGGCAATGAGTTTTGGATATTTTTCTGCTTCGAAAGCTGATCTACGACCTCACTCACCGCCTTCCCGACATCTTCAAGTAATCGATTGGATTGCGTCTCTTTTGTATTGTAAACCCAAGAGGCCTGCAATATGAAAAAGCCAATCACAGACATGCCAACCAATACCAGGCTGAGGGAAATATTTTTCCTTAATCTACTGTATGTGCTCATGTAAATTATTGTTCATGACAAAAATACCGATACCAAATATAACACTCCTGCTAAAATTTCCTAAACGTTAAGAATTTTCAATCTTTTTGGCTTAATTTACAAAAAAGGTTGGATATGAATACTACCGAGATCCATGCTGGAGACTTTCTGATAGCAGAGCCGTTTTTGAAAGACAACAGCTTTTCACGTTCCGTCGTATTGTTATGTGAATCTGACAAAAACGGGTCATTGGGTTTTATTCTCAACAAATCTCTTCCACACAAACTGGGCGACTTGCTTCCCGACATGCAGGGCTTTGAGTTTCCGGTGCTATATGGCGGCCCCGTACGGATGGACATGCTCCATTTTCTGCATTGCGTACCGGACAGGATTTTCGGAGGTATTCCTGTAGGGAACGGAATCTATTGGGGTGGAGATTTTGATACGATGCTCGAGTTAATCAAAAACGGAGAGGCCAGCCTGCACAACCTACGCCTTTTCCTCGGGCAAAGCGGTTGGGCGGAAAACCAGTTGCAATCCGAAATTAGAGAAAATACTTGGCTCATTACATCTGCGCAACGCGACATCGTGTTTGGCACCAATATAGAATCCATCTGGAAGGATTCCGTCAGACTCATGGGGAAAAAATACGCAGAAGTTGTAAACTATCCGATTGACCCCTCGCTTAACTGACAGTTGAGAAAAAACAGATATTGTCAACTCGCGTATCTTAAGGTTAATGAAATAATCAACCGTTCAAATACAAAAACTGCGGCATCTCGTTTTAAGATGCCGCAGTTTCGATTTATTTAAAAGTTTTTCTTTCTTATGAAACGATTGTTCCCACATCCAGGCCCTCAATTACACGTTGAAGATTGCCGGGTTTGTTCATGTCGAAAACGATGATTGGAAGACTGTTTTCCATGCAAAGCGTGAATGCGGTCATGTCCATTACCTTCAGGTTTTTGGAGATACATTCTTGATAGGATACGGAGTCGTATTTAGTCGCTGTCGGGTCTTTTTCGGGATCGGCAGTATAGATTCCGTCCACTCTAGTTCCTTTCAATATAATGTCAGCCTTGATTTCCACAGCTCTTAACGAGCCAGCAGTGTCGGTAGTGAAATACGGATTACCCGTTCCCGCAGCGAAAATAACCACACGACCTTTTTCCAAGTGGCGGATTGCACGGCGACGGATATAAGGTTCTGCCACCTGCTCCATCTGAATGGCGCTCTGAAGACGTGTGTACACACCGATTTTTTCCAACATTGCCTGCATCGCCATACCGTTAATCATGGTAGCCAACATACCCATGTAGTCTCCGTGCGCACGTTCGATACCACTATCGGCTTCGTTCATACCGCGATAGATATTGCCACCGCCTACCACAACGGCCACCTGCACCCCTAATTCCGTGATGCTTTTGATGTCTCTTGCGTATTGCTCAATGATTTTAGGATCAAATGGATCGCCAGATCCCTTGGCTTGTAAGGATTCGCCAGATAATTTTAGTAGGACTCGTTTGTACTTTGGTAACATGGTATTGGGAATACTTTCTGCAAATAACCTCATTTTTTTTCAAAAAGACAACTATAAAAGCTGTCTGTTAGAAATTGATATAGGTATTGACGATAATTCCGTTGTTGTATTGAAAAACATTCTGTTTGTCAATCTGTCGTCCAAACTGCAATGTCTGGTTGATGTAACCTCCTTCCAACCGAAATTTTGGACTAAATGTATAACCTGCCATCAACCCAACACGGTTTTGGTCAAATACGTTTTGTCCGATATTCTTTCCAAATCCCAATGCAATCTCATCGTAAGCCGCTACATAAAATCCTTTGTCTCCAATAGGAAGGTCAAATCTCGGCATCAACCGGAAACGGTTTAGGTAATTCCATCTTTGCGGTTTTGTATCTTCAACAGAACCGTAAACTGCCAACCAGCGCTGCTCCAGCCTAAAACGAGTGCTGTATTTGAGTTTTCCGAAAGCTGTATTGAGCACGATTTGTTCATAGATACGGTGTTCGTCAAATGTTTTGTTGACGGAAGAAAGAAAATATTCGCCGTAATCGAATGTACGCGCCCACGCATAACCTGCCTGAACAGAAACGTCTTTCGTTATTTTGTAGGTAGCTCCGACACGCAAAAGGCTCTGCTGCCAGTTTTTAATAACATGCGTACGACGCCATTGGTATTCAAAATGCCCGCTCCATTTATCCGAAAACCTAGGCGTTATCGTCGTCGTGTACCATCCGATGGTGTTGTGGTCGGAAATACGTTGCGCAAAACCAATAGACGACAAACCGAGAAACAATACAGTAATGGTCAGAATCTTTTTCATTCGCTCCTTTTCTGTTAATGATGGTATGGCTGCAAAATAACGACCCCATTCATTTAATCCTAATACCGTTTATCATTTTTTCAAAATTTTGCCCAAAAAGTTTTGCCTACATTTGATACATATTAAAATTTTCTATTTAATGATACGTCAAAGAATTTCCATGATTGCGGGCGCTGCTCTTGCGATTTCGGCTTGTTCCGCCCAGAAGGCGGCGACTAAGGATAGTAAGGCATTGAATACCTCATTTATCAACAAGGCTGTAAAACCAGGTGACAATTTTTTCCGATACGCCAACGGTAGCTGGTATGATACGGCGACAATTTCCCCAACCGAAACGGGTGTTGGCTCTTTTTACGATTTGGACAAGACTGTACGTGAAGACCTTAAAGGCATATTGGAGAAAGCAGAAAAAGCTCGTGCCGCCAATGGTTCCAATGAGCAGAAAGTGGGCGATTTCTACGCTGCCGGTCTGGATACGGTTGCCATCAACAAATTGGGTTACAGTCCTATTAACCCTATATTGGCTCAGATTGACCAGATTAACAGCATTCCAGCCTTGATGCAGTTTGTCGCGGACAGGGAACACGAGAATGGCGCTTCGTTTATTTCCTGGGGTATTGGAGCCGACGACAAAAACAGTAGCGAAAACATCGCTCAGTTCAGCCAGGGCGGTTTGGGTCTTTCCGACAGAGATTATTATTTCAAGACGGATGCCCACACATTGGAAATGGTCAAAGCCTACAAAGACTATTTGACCAAATTGTTTGTATTGACTGGAACAGACCAAGCAACTGCCGAAAAACAAACAGAAACTGTTTACAATATAGAAAAACAGCTTGCAGAATCACATCGTACGCGTGTCGAACTGCGTAATCCGGAGCTGAACTACAACAAAATTGCAGTTTCCGAACTCAATACTTCCGAATCCAATATCGGCTGGAACAGTCTATTGGCAACATTGGGTGTACACGATACTTATGTATTGGTCGGTCAGCCGGCATACTATAAAAAGCTGGATTCTCTATTGATCTCTGTTCCTTTGTCAGATTGGAAAACCTATTATAAAGCAAAAACCATTGCAGGCGCGGCAACTTATTTGAGTTCTTATTTTACCAATGCACAGTTTGAATACAGCAAAGTGATTTCTGGGCAGGTAAAACAAAAACCAAGATGGGAAAAAATGTATGGTCTGACCAATGGCTATCTTGGCGATGCTTTGGGTAAATTGTATGTAGACCAATATTTCACGCAAACTGCCAAAAACAGAATGGACGAATTGGTTTCCAATCTACAAAAAGCATTCAGTGCCCGTATCAACAATCTGGATTGGATGAGCGATTCCACAAAAGCCATCGCGCAGGAAAAACTGGCGGTATTCCTCAAAAAAATCGGCTATCCAACCAAATGGAAAGACTATTCGAAAGTGACAATCAACCGTAATACTTTCTACGAAAACGTAATGTCCGCTTCCAGAAATTCCTACAATTACCAATTAAGCAAATTAGGCAAACCTGTGGATAAGACGGAATGGCTGATGACACCGCCAACTATCAATGCCTATTACAATCCAACTGTCAACGAGATTGTGTTTCCAGCCGGGATATTACAACCTCCGTTTTTCAACCCGAAGGCAGATGATGCTGTGAATTACGGCGGTATCGGAATGGTAATCGGGCACGAGATGACGCACGGTTTTGACGACCAGGGTTCCCAATATGACAAAGACGGTAACTTGAAAAACTGGTGGGGCGCGGGTGACAAAACCAAATTTGACGAAAAGGTAAAACAGGTAATAGCTTTATACGATACGTTTACGGTATTGGATTCGTTGCATGTCAACGGCAAATTGACAGTGGGCGAAAACATGGCGGATATTGGCGGTATTGCGATTGCTTACGACGCATTTAAATTGACCAAACAAGGTCAGTCCAATACCAAAATCGACGGACTAACTCCAGACCAACGCTTCTTCTTGTCCTTCTCGCAGATATGGCGTATCAAGCTAAAAGATGCAACCGTTCGTCGTTTGATTGACCTTGATACACACTCTCCGGCAGAATGGCGTGTCAACGGACCGCTGATGAACTTCAATCCGTTCTACAAGGCATTTGACGTAAAAGCAGGCGAGAAAATGTACAAACCAGAATCTGAAAGGATTAAGATTTGGTAGTATATTCTTAATGTATAAAAAGCAGTAGTGCCGCTCTTAAGAGCGGCACTACTGCTTTTTGGCGAGGTTGTATTTTTCTTCAGAACTGCAATCCAATACGAATCGCGATGCGTTGGTATTCAAAATCATATTGTTGGATTCCGGCAGAACTATAATCGTAATAGGTTGTTGATGGATTTGCTTGGTTGCGTTTGTATTTCAACAAACTTCTTTTGTAACTATAACCGGCAGACAAAAGCGCGGAACATCCCTTGGAAACTTTCAAACTATAACCGATACCACATTCACCATAAAACGTATTGCGAAATTCATAACCCGAATACCAGTTTTTGATTTGCTTGTTGGGCCACGCAAAAGAAAGTCCGCCGTCCGCATATACAAACGGTTGGCTCGCCTTATTTGTAAAATATTTTCTTATATCCAAAAAAACAGGAACGGAACGAATGTCGTACCAGTCAATGCCTGCACCGATTCCGACGCTCCAATCCTGCCAGCGTACACCGTTGATGGTAGAGACGCTTTCACTTTTGGTTTTGTCACCGATAAGATAGCCAAACGTATTGATGGAGTTGAATTTCAGTTTGTTTTCTTGCTGCGCACAACAATTTATACAAACAATACAGCCCAGTATTGCCAAGATTTTTCTCATATTGGATAGCGTTATGGAAGCGTGAATGTTATCTTGCTTTTCAGTTGGATATTGCTTAGGTTGCTGTAATCATATATGTACAGACCGTCTTTGGCGCTTACCAATAGCATTTTGTTGTAATGGATTACGTCGTACGGCATGTCAATACTGATTTTGGATTTCAGCGTAATGTTGTTGACGTCGCTGGCATCGAAATATTTCAATCCGTCCGTTCCGTCGCAGATGAACAATGCATTTCCGTCTTTGGTCAGCCCGTAAGGTCCTGTCAGGGGATAGCTTTTCAGTAAGGTAGGTTTGGTAAGGTCTGCTGCATCCAATACGTCCAACTGATTGGTATAACCGCCACACGCTGTTCCTCCACGCAACGTTACATAGGCATTTTTCCCATCAAAAATAACAGGGTCGCAGGTTCTGACATGTTCCAGGCTTCCAAGTTTGGCTGGAGATTCAGGCGTGCTGACGCTCAATATCTGAACGCCGCTATTGCTTCCGATAAATAATTTATCCTGATAAGGAAATATCGTTTCGATGCCAAATCCAAGATCAACCGTTTTCGTCCAATTAGGCGATTGTGGTTGCGATATATTGACCACGTTTAGTTTGGAAACCGTGACCGTGTAGAGATAAGGATTTTGGATGGCAAAACGAGCCATACTGCCACCTTGTCCATTTGCGCTAGGCGTGACGGAAGCTGCATTATTCATATAACTGGAAAAGTTCATATTAGCCTCCATGGAGTAGTAGATATTATTTTTGATAGTATTGGACGCAATCTGCGTTTCCAAAACAGTATCACGTTTGGTCCAGTCGATGATTACTTTTCCTGAATCGGCGTAAAAACCACCAACATATCTTCTGTCCGGAAATATATTGGAAATATAGCTGGTCAATTTGCTGTTCAATGGGTCTTTGATGTCAATAGCCATCAAGTCAGTGTAGCAGTCAGCGTACAGCGTATTGCCGATGACTGCGATGTCTTCATTACCTGGGATACTGATGAATGCTTTGTTTGGTGGACTAGAAGGATTGGAAATGTCTATGATGTGGACACCTTTGTATAGTTCGTTCATGAATAGATAGTTTCCGAGCAGGTACATTTTACCCGAACCAGAAACCGTAACCGGTGCGGCACTTTTGATATTGGCACGTACTTCGGCACTCGTTTGATAGACAGGACTATACATGGTATAGTTCATCTTGGCGGAATCCTTGACACAGGAAGTAAATTGGACGGCAACGCAACAAGCAGCAATCCATGATGCGAATAGGCGGAATCTCATAACAAAGACGTTTAGGTTAATGATTTAATCAGACAAACAGTTTAAATCGATTACGTTTTCAAATACCAATATGTTAGTTTATTCAAAAAAAATAATACAATTATTTTCAAGAATGTATATATTCGCAGAACAGTATGACAATCATTATTGACATAAAGCACAAGAAGATGATTCCTCACGGAAGGTGATGTTCTTGCTGTATGCCCAATATAAAAGATATAGAAAGAAAAAAGCCTTCCAGAAATGGGAGGCTTTTTTTGTGGAATCAATAAGAATAAAAAAATAAAAAAACATCAAATGAAAGTAGCCGTAGTTGGCGCTACCGGATTGGTAGGTTCCAAAATGTTGCAAGTGTTGGAAGAGCGTAATTTCCCAGTGACGGAACTGTTCCCTGTTGCTTCCGAAAGATCCATTGGGAAAGAAATCGAATTCAAGGGAAAGAAATTCAAAGTAGTCAGCATGGAAGACGCCATTGCTGCAAAGCCCGCAGTTGCTATATTCTCTGCTGGTGGCGACACATCCAAAGAATGGGCACCACGATTTGCCGAAGCAGGTGTTACTGTCGTTGACAACTCATCCGCTTGGCGCATGGACCCAACAAAAAAATTGATAGTTCCGGAAATCAATGCAGACGAATTAACCACAGAGGACAAAATTATTGCAAACCCCAACTGCTCGACCATCCAAATGGTCGTGGCATTGAATCCTTTATTTAAAAAATATGGCATCAAGCGTATTGTTGTAAGCACTTATCAAAGCGTTTCGGGTTCGGGTAAGAAAGGTGTTGACCAATTGGAAGCAGAGCGCAACGGTGGCAAGTCCGCCAATCCGGCTTACGTGCATCAGATTGACAGAAACATTTTGCCCCATATTGATTCCTTTTTGGAAAATGGCTACACAAAAGAGGAAATGAAAATGGTCAACGAAACCAAGAAAATCATGCGCGACGACAATATCGCAGTCACTGCGACAACCGTGCGCGTACCGGTCACGGGCGGTCATAGTGAATCCGTCAACGTGGAGTTCAAAAAGGATTTTGACTTGGCGGAAGTGCGTCAATTGTTGGCAAGTGCACCAGGAGTCGTATTGGAAGACGACGTGCAGAACGCCGTGTACCCAATGCCTATTAATGCGTACGAAAAAGATGAGGTGTTCGTAGGTCGCCTACGTCGTGACGGATCCCAGCCCAATACGCTCAATATGTGGATTGTCAGTGACAATATCCGTAAAGGTGCCGCAACCAATGCGGTGCAGATTGCGGAATATCTAGCAGAAAAAGGTCTGATTAAATAAACATCATGATTTCTCAACCTCATCCCAACCCTTCTCCTATAAGAGAAGGACTATAAACGCAGTCTTTTATTTGAAGATATAAAAGTCCTCCCCTCAAGGAGAGGATTTAGGTGAGGTCTTATTGCTTAATTTTAGCAGAAATATTTACAAAGGCGATTGCAATATTTGCAGTCGCCTTTCATTGTTATGCACAATGCACTATTTCGTATTTGAAAATATTATACGCAAACAACGGTATTGTAATCTATTTTTGTAAAGAACCTTTCGCCATCGTTAGTGTTATCTCCAACAAAGTGTGTTTAATAGTTAATTTGAATAAATGAAGAATAGATTTTTGCTGTTGCTGATTGTTATATTGGTTGTCATTATTGGCATATTGGCGTTTATATTGGGAAAAAGTGGAAAGCCCACAATCAATGAAAGCATCATCAACAATACCACTTTCATCAAGCAAATAGCTGAACTGTCGACTTTGGAAGCGCACGGAACGTCCACTATCAAGCATTCCAATATGCAAAACGACGGTAGCCTCACGGATGCGATGCGCCGCGTGTTCACACAGAACACGGTCAACTACACGATTCCTTATATTGCAAAATACGGTGTCGATATGCAAAACAAGAATGTCGCTATCAACACAAAAGATTCGACTATAGAAGTACATCTTCCCCAACCCAAACTATTGAGCTACGAGCTCCAGTTGGACAAAATGGAAACCACCAGCCAGCGCGGTTGGTTTCAGTCCGCATCGGATGCAGAGTTTGCTGCGTTGCAAAAGAAACTATATTCCGATACGCGCCAAACACTTGAGCAAAACCAAACCAATCTGAATGCCGCCAAAGTAAAAGTACAAACGATTATCGCCGATTATTACAGACCGT
This sequence comes from Chitinophagales bacterium, assembly GCA_015655435.1. Classification (GTDB taxonomy): domain Bacteria; phylum Bacteroidota; class Bacteroidia; order Chitinophagales; family Chitinophagaceae; genus Rhizosphaericola. Next base: position 13,022 of record JAATFC010000288.1, read on the forward strand.
TGGGTTATAAAGCTATTGTGGTTTTTGATGGTACAGCTACTTGGGACAATTCTGGAAAAAAGGAATAGTTCCTTCCCCAATCATATCTTACCTAAAAACAAAAAGACCTCGAAACAACTGTTTCGAGGTCTTTTAATATCGTTACTAAGATTTATTAGATAATCTTCTCTACCTGTACATAGTTCAATTCTACCGGGGTAGAACGTCCGAATATTTTTACGGTAACTTTCAATTTTTTCTTTTCATCGTTGACCTCTTCGATAACACCGTTGAAGTCATTGAATGGTCCTTCGATGATTTTGATAGTTTCGCCGATAATGAACGGCTCGCTCATTGTTACGCCTTGTTCGTTCAGGTCATCCACGTTACCCAACATCTTGTTGACTTCACTTCTACGCAATGAAACGATGTTTCCCTTGCTTCCTTTTCCGTCAGTCAAGAAGTGCATCACATTGGTAGTGTTGCTTATATGCTGTACGATAGTGTCCGAAAGTTTACCTTCAGCTACTTCCATCATTATATAGCCAGGATAGTAGTTTTTTTCGCGCATTACTTTTTTACCGTTCTGCAC
>JAATFC010000237.1 GCA_015655435.1 Chitinophagales bacterium
CGACATATTGGATTGCATCAGAAATATTTTCCGTGAAAATAGCAGAAGCATTTCCCATCAGAATAGGACGCTCGTCTTCTGACTCTTCAGGCATTTCGCCACCTTTTTGCATCATGTACAAATGCGCCATCAGTATATTGACACCGTTGTTATCGCAATAGGTTTCCGCCAATGACTGCCATTTTCCTCGAAGAAGTTCGTTAAGATTTGCCTCCGTATTGTCCAACCCCAAAAAGGTTTTCAGTCGGATTTCATTGGCATACGGCGTCAGTAATAAACGTAGAGGTTCATTTATATTGGGTAATTTCAGTTCGATAAAACCGGGTGCACTTTGCGTAATTTCAATATTGTTTTCAGTTGTGAAAGTTGCGATATGCGTATTAGGATAACCACTGAAAAAAATGCCACACTCTTTTGCCAATGGGTCAGGAGCTTCTATCCTGTCGGCACTATCATGATTGCCGGCAATTGCTATAACGGGACGAGAACCATTATTGGTCAACCTTTTCAGCGTTTTGTATAGCAATTCAACAACTTCCGCAGAAGGGTTGAAATTGTCAAACAAATCCCCTGCAACCAATACAACATCCACGTTCTCCGAATCTGCAATAGCGCATATCTCGTCCAATACCAATCGCTGCTCTTCCAAGCGACTGATGTGTTCGAGTTTTTTGCCTAAATGCCAATCTGCCGTATGTAAAATCCGCATAGGACAAAGATAGTTCGATTTGGGAACTAAGATTTTTGATTTAAGATTTTGCTCAATATATTTTCCCGAAGAGAATTCTTTTCAGATAAAACAAAACAACCTCCGATTTACATCAGAGGTTGTTGGCAATAATCAAAAAGTTTACAATATTATGCTTCCAGTTTTTTAGCTTTTCCGAGTTGTATTAGGTAATAAATTAAATGCACTGCTGCCACAACTAAAGACAACACAACCAAACCGGTATCAGAGCCTTCTCCTGCTTCCTCAACACTGTTTCGGTGATGGAACCAAGTTATTATGATTAATCCCACAGAGAGTAAAAGACCTACGACAGAAGTAATCCTAATCGCTCTTCCGGTATCCTTAGCTGTATCTCCAGCAGCCAAAACGCTTTTTTTGATACCTCTTGCCAGATACACATCAAATCCAATCATCATCCAGATAATCAAACGAATCCATGTATCCAAAGGAAGGAACGCCATCATACCCAAACAAACCAATATACCCAATATCGGAACCAATGGGACCAATGGGGTTTTAAATGCTCTTGGTGCATTTGGATTGGTTCTTCTCATAACGATTATTCCTGCACACACCAATATAAACGCAAACAAAGTTCCTATACTCGTCATCTCTCCCACTACTCTACCGGGAACAAATGCCGCAAACAAACTAACAAAAACCATAAACAGCAAGTTGGACTTAGCAGGCGTTTTGTATTTAGGATGCAATTTCGCAAATACGGAAGGCAACAGACCGTCGTGGCTCATGGAATAGAATACACGGCTTTGTCCCAATAACATAACCAATATAACCGAAGCGTAACCAAGTAATATCGCAATGATAATGACATTGTTCAACCAAGGATAAGCTGGTGTAATCGTCCCGTCTGCAGCAGCAGGCCCCATATGTCTGATTGCTGTCGCAACAGGAGCTAAATGGTCTGCAGCACTACCTCCACCGAATGCTGTATATTTCACAACACCAGTCATTACGTAGGCAAAAACAATATACAATATTGTACAAATAAAGAGAGAACCCAATATACCAATAGGCATGGCTCGCTTAGGATTTTTAGTTTCCTGAGCAGCCGTAGACACCGCGTCAAAACCCACATAGGCAAAAAACACAACCGCCGCGGCACGTATAATACCAGACCATCCAAACTTACCAAATGAGCCTTCATTAGGAGGAATTAGTGGCGTGAGGTTTTCTTTATTGATGTATTTGAAACAGATACCTATGAACACCAACACGATACCCACTTTCAAGAATACGATAACGTTGTTCAATTTGGCAGATTCACTCGTTCCTCGCATCAATACAAGTGACATAAGGGTAACGATAAATACCGCCGGAAAGTTGATGATGCCATGTACAACCGAACCATCAGCCAGAGTTGCTGTATCAAATGGAGTCATGAGCAATGCCTGAGGTAGCGACACTCCAAAGTTTTGAAAAAGCTGATTAAGGTAGCCCGACCAACTCGAGGCGACCGTTGCCGCCCCTACCGCATATTCCAATACCAAATCCCAACCGATAATCCATGCGATAAATTCTCCCATGGTTGCGTAGGAATAAGTATAGGCACTTCCCGCGACAGGTATCATAGAGGCAAATTCTGCATAACAGAGACCTGCAAAAGCACAACCTACGGCTGCTATGATAAACGAAATCATGATGCCCGGTCCGGCGTACTCTGCAGCAGCCAACCCCGTAATAGAAAAAAGTCCAGCGCCAATAACAGCGCCGATACCCAGCGCAACTAACGCTCCAGCACCAAGGGTCTTTTTCATTCCTTTGGTATCCGAAGCTTCAGAAAGCAGTCCTTCTAGTGATTTTTTAGCAAATAAGCCCATTTGTTATATTTAGTTTTCGAAAATATGCGGAAAAATAACACATATCTGCCTAAATCGGTTTATTCTGTATGCTTTTTTTTACACATGATGAAAACTTTAATTCATAATTCCAAACGACTAGCCATATTTTATACCACACGAAAAAGGCTTGAAAACAATTTTTCAAGCCTTTTTACTATAAAATATCATTGAGATTAAACGTTGAACCTAAAATTCATAATGTCGCCGTCCTCAACGACATAATCCTTGCCTTCCACGCCCAACTTACCATTTTCACGACAAGCTGCTTCAGACTTGTATTTGACAAAATCATCGAACTTAATCACTTCTGCACGGATAAATCCTCTTTCAAAATCCGTATGAATCACTCCGGCTGCCTGCGGTGCAAGCATCCCCTTGGTTATCGTCCAAGCACGAACTTCTTTTTCCCCTACGGTAAAATAAGTACTCAGATGCAGTAAATCGTAAGTTGCCTGAATCAATCGTGCGACGCCACTTTGTGTCAACCCCAAATCCTCCAAAAACAACTGACGGTCCTCAAAATTTTCCATCACTGCAATTTCGCTTTCAATCTGTGCACTCACCAGCAATATCTGTGCATTTTCGCCTTGAATGGTATTTTTTATCGCTTCGGTATGCTTATTTCCCGAAACGACAGACTTTTCATCCACATTGCAAACGTAGATCACAGGCTTGATCGTCAACAACTGCAATTCTTTCAGGAACTTTTCTTTTTCTTCTTTTGAAACTTCAAAAGAACGGGCATTTTTTCCAGATTCCAGATGTGTTTTCATTGCTTTCAGAATCTCCACGCCACGCTGTGCATCCTTGTCGCCACCGGATTTGGCAGCTTTCTCAGAACGGGACAATTTTTTGTCCACCGAATCAAGGTCTTTCAACTGCAATTCCGTGTCGATTACTTCTTTATCCGAAATAGGGTCGACTTTACCGTCCACATGGATAACATTGTCGTCATCGAAACAACGCAACACATGTATGATGGCATCCGTATTGCGGATATTTCCCAAAAACTGGTTACCCAGACCCTCACCTTTGCTCGCGCCCTTGACCAAACCGGCAATGTCCACGATTTCCACCGTTGTCGGCACTACTTTTTGCGGATGCGCCAATTCTTCCAATACAATAAGGCGTTGGTCCGGTACGGTAATCACGCCGACATTGGGTTCTATCGTACAAAACGGGAAATTGGCAGCCTGCGCCTTGGCACTGCTCAGTGCGTTGAAAAGAGTGGATTTCCCCACATTGGGCAATCCTACAATACCTGCTTGTAAAGCCATTTATCAATAAAATTGAGATTCAAACAAAATTTTCTAAGCGGCGGCAAAAGTACGGCTTTTTAATGGAGAATGGATAGTTGACTATTGATAATGAAATTGCTGTCTTTTTGATTTATTTGGAAAAGGAAGTAAGTGGAAAAATCAATTTTGTAGTGAATTTTAGAATTTCACGTATTCGTAATCGTCCATTGTTAACTCTCTACTAAATGTCCCTTCTCTAACCTAACAGGCATTCCTATTTTTTTGTTGAAAATAGTGGAAGTAAGCAACCCTATCAGCAAACCTACAACAGCACCGCCCAATACATCGCCAGGATAATGCACGCCTACATATATCTGACCGTAGCCGACTATCCCAGCCCACAGGAAAAACAAATAAGCCCATTTACCAAAATAAGGTTTCAATGTGAAGTAGAAATAAGTCCCTAAAGCAAAATGGTTAACGGCATGTGAAGACGTGAAACTAGGACTTTGTGGTATATAGTTGACCAATATACGAATCTGGTCCTGCAAACTCACGTCATTACAAGGTCGAACCCTATTGAAAAAATATTTTACAAAAGTACTGCTGAACTGGTCGCTCAATATCACGGTCACAATAACCAATAGCAACCACTTCCACGACTTCCACCCAAAATTGATAAAGACAAACAGCAACAAAAAAAGATACAACGGAAAAGACACCATCTTGTCCCGCAGAAACGGAAACGCGTGGTCCCAAAAATCTGAAGTCCATTGCCCATTAATCTTTAGGAACAGCCACGTATCCCATTTGTTGAGCGTTTCCAATATTGAAGCCAATGCCATATTCTACTTGTTAGTAATGAATGAAACGTTGCAAATCTATTTTATTTTAGGAACTGTGAATATTTTTCTGCTTTAAATTACTGCAAAGAGATTTCTCTACATTTGCTTCTCATTTTAATATACCCGTTATGAAAAAGCGTCCAATCCTGGCGACAATACTTTGGTTAATATATAGTGGTGTGTTCCTTTTGATATTGATGACGCTGTTGCGCATCGCATTTACAAAAGCATTTCCTCCGTCCAGCACTTTCGCAGATTATCCATTGGGATCGGCATTATTTCTAGGTTTTAGGTACGATGCCCGCTATATTGGTGTTGTTTCTTTGTTAATATTCCTACTCTCTTTGATACCAGCGCTGAACCCTTTCCGAACCAATATAGGAAAGAAAATAGCCATGACGATATGGACAATATTTGCCATCATGATGGTGATGTTTTACATGGTAGATTTTGCAAACTACTCTTATTTGCAGGAACGCCTCAATGCCGACTTGCTCAATCTTTTGAAAGATACAAAAGACGCATTTCAGATGATGTGGCAGACCTATCCGATTATTTGGTTGCTATTGGGCTGGGTAGTTGGCGTAATCATTATAGTACAGGTTATAAAATTATTTTACAAAAAAGTCAATAATCGCAAAGAAACGGAAGCTTCCCGATTAGTCAAAATATCGATCCATGTTGCATTTTTCCTAGTATTGGCATTAGGTATTTTCGGAAGAGCCGGACAATATCCTTTACGTTGGAGTGATGCATTTTCATTCGGAAATGATTATGCAGCAAAGGTTTCATTAAATCCGTTTCAGTCTTTTTTCAGTTCCCTAAAATTCCGCAAAGCGAGCTACGACCTTGCGGAAGTGAAAAAAGGTTATCCGCTCATTGCCCAATATCTTGGTGTCGACCATCCTGACAGCAACAATCTCAACTATGAAAGAAAAGTAGTTGGCGACTCCGCAGCAAACAAGCCCAATATAATCGTTGTCATCTGCGAGTCTTTTAGTTTTTACAAAAGTTCGATGTCGGGCAACAAACTTGACCCCACGCCTTATTTTAACCAGATGAGCCAACAA
>JAATFC010000271.1 GCA_015655435.1 Chitinophagales bacterium
ATAAATCGGCAAAACCGCCAACGGTAGTCCAATACAGAAATAACCGAGAAAAGTCATCAATACATATTGGACAATTGTCAAAGGCGTATTCGCATGCTGAGAAGGCATAACTAAAAGAATAAAATTGATTGAGAGTGCAAAGTTAACACGTAACCAGCGCATAATCAATGTTCAAACATTAATTATGCGATTTTGTAATACCTTTATGGTCAAATCAGCAACATGAATCATTTATTCGAACATATCCGTTACTCTGTATTAGACCTCGTAACCGTCAACAAAGGCGATGACATACACACTAGTTTTCAAAAAAGCCTCAAAGCAGCCCAAACAGCCGAAACGCTTGGCTACACACGCTATTGGCTATCCGAACATCACAATATGCCCAATGTCGCAAGCTCCGCCACAAGTTTGCTGATTGGTCATATTGCAGGTGGGACGAAAACGATTCGTGTCGGTTCAGGAGGTATTATGTTACCCAATCATTCGACCTTGTCGGTCGCAGAGCAGTTTGGCACTCTGGATGCACTATTTCCCGATAGGATTGATTTGGGACTTGGGCGCGCGCCCGGGACAGATGGACGCACGGCGACGGTTTTGCGTAGAGGGCAGCCGATGATGGATTATGATTTTGAAAACAGTATCCTACAATTGTATCGTTATTTCGACAAAGGAAACGCGACATCTTCCGTTCGGGCAATTCCCGGCGAAGGTGCGGATATTCCTATTTACATATTGGGTTCCAGCACGGACAGTGCTTTTTTGGCAGCGAAACTAGGATTGCCGTACGCTTTCGCTGGTCATTTTGCGCCAGCGCAGTTTTTTACGGCAGCAAATATTTATAAGCAGCAATTCCAGCCATCCGAACATCTGGAAAAACCTTATCTCATGGCATGCGTCAATATCATTGCCGCCGATACAGACGAGGAAGCGCAATATCTCTCCAAATCTCATCTACAAGCAGTTCTCAATATATTAACGGACAAAAGAGGTCCATTGGTTGCGCCTGATGAAGCCGACCTTACCATTACATCGGATTCCGTCAGGCAAATGCTGAACAATTGGCTGGCATTAACATTTATCGGCAGTAAAACAAGCATTGAAAAATCACTGGAAGACTTTTTGGGCAAATGTGGAGCTGACGAACTAATTGCTTATACCAATATCTACGACTTGGAAGCTAAACTGAAATCTTACCGGATTTTCAGCGAGATTTTTCACTAAAAAAGAAAAGGGCGTTCTAGAAAAAACGCCCGTCTTTTACCTATCAAATAAAAACACTAAACTTCTAGGCTGCAAGGTGCGGTCTTGGCTCATTTCAAAAAATGACAAAAATCATGTTTTGAAAAAAAATTACACAATCCATTGCGCTGCACGGGAATATCAGAGGTTTATTTAATACTTTTACGCTTTATGGAAATGTAAACGTGGTTTTTGTTTTGTATCACCATCAGATGCGCGCCAATACTACCCGCAAAACAGAAATGACAGAATCAACTTATTTTATTAAATTATTATTTGATTATGCCTGGAGCTTCGACTAGCACTACTTCTACTACTCAGCAGCGTGGAAGCTATACGTTACCGTTATTGATGATTTGTTTACTTTTTTTCGTTTTTGGATTCATCACTTGGGCTAACGGAACATTAATTCCCTTTTTTAAACTATCCTTTAGCCTGTCTAACACACAAGCTTTCTTCGTCACATTTGCATCTTATATTGCCTATTTTGTATTGGCAATCCCATCCTCATGGATATTGAAGAAGGTAGGTTTTAAAAACGGGCTTTCGCTAGGATTGCTGATATTGGCCATAGGCTCTCTCCTATTTATCCCTGCTGCCAAATCCCAGTCATTTCCCTTATTCCTCATAGGAATTTTCATCCAGGGAGCATCCCTTGCCTTACTTCAGACCGCTTCGAATCCTTACCTGACCATTATCGGCCCGATAGAAAGCGCAGCCAAAAGAATCAGTATGGCTGGTATATGTAACAAAGGTGCCGGAATATTGGTCCCTATAATTATGGGAACGATATTCTTAAAAAATTCCGCGGAGATGGAAGCAAAAATAAATGCTGCCATAGGAGATGAAAAAACACAATTGATACACGAAGTTTTGAGCCGTGTGAATACGCCGTATATTGTTTTGGCAATCGTATTTACCCTCTTGGCAATTTTGTTTAAAGTAGTTCATCTGCCGGAAGTTGAGGAAGAAGATGAAGTCGTCGATATAGAAAGTTCAAGTTCCAGAAAAACAAGCATTTTTCAATTCCCACATTTATTCCTCGGTGCACTGTGTATATTCGTATATGTAGCAGCAGAAGTTATGGCGGGAGATATTATTGGTGTTTATGGAAGGGAATTAAACCTAGACCCTAATATAACGAAATACTTAACCTCCCTAACTTTAGCCTGTATGCTTATAGGATACATAACAGGTATTATCACCATTCCGAAAATTATTTCCCAGCAAAAAGCATTAAGAATATGTGCTGTATTGGGTATCATTCTATCGATTTTAACTTTTGCGAGTAAAGGACATTTTAATGTGAACATTCATTTTTCGATATTTAAATATACTCTTGACATTCATGGTATCATGTATTATTCTGTTATATTTATCGCATTATTAGGATTAGCCAATTCTCTCATGTGGCCCGCAATATTTCCGTTGGGAATACAGGGTCTGGGTAAATTCACGAAAATAGGTTCGGCTATTATGATTATGGGTATTGCCGGTGGTGCTATCTGGCCACTGTTCTACGGATTCCTGCAAGAAAAGGTCGGTTTGCACTTTCAAAGTGCCTACTTTATTGCTATAGTTCCTTGCTACCTATATATCTTATATTTTGCAATAGCGGGACACAAAGTCGGCATTAAAAAGCATTAAAACAGCGCATTTGCCGATACTGAATAATAAAAGCTCCTACGAAATGTAAGAGCTTTTATTATTAAGTATCGAATCTATTTATTTCAGCACGTTCAATATCAAATACATCTTATTGACAAGTGCATCGTGTCCGCCATTATAGTTGTTGATAATCATGGAAAAAACATAGTTCTTTCCGTTGGAAGATTTTTGGTAACCCGTATAGGCTTTGCACATGGCAATCGTGCCGCTCTTCATTTTCGTTCCGTTATAAGTCGGCAATGCTTTGTAAAAAGCTTCAAACCATGGTTGTTTTTTAGCATATAATAGAGCTTTGACTTCGGAAGATACAGCATCATAGTTTTGCGGGGAAAGTCCGCTTCCGTCTATCATTTTCAAAGCATTTTTCGCAATGCCCTTTTGTTCCCAAAAATCACGTACAATCCCTACGCCTTCAGATGTTTCACCTTTTTTGTTTTTTTTCCAACCAATAGCTTTTACTAATGATTCGCCATAGAGATTAATGCTTTTTTGCAAAAAATAATATATCATGTCATCCATTGGTGGAGAAAACAATGTATCTAAACTATACTTTATAGTTGGCACTTTCTGTCGGTTTATAATCAACTGATTGGCACAGGTAAAAGTTCCCGTACTATAAATCGTATCTTTCTCCAACCATTGTTTTAATTGTTGCGCGAACAACAATGGTGGATTGGGAATTGCTCCGCTCGCTGTTGTATTTTTCCCTAATGGTAAAGTGCCGGTTACGATTCCGGTCGTTCCGAATGGCGGTAACAAAATAGAACTTTGGTCGCCCGATCCAGATTCGCCCGTCGTCGTTTGATTAATGATAGTCACGCCCGGTAATGCTTCCGAAATTTTTGCTATAGTCGTCTCCTCTTCTATTTTTTTACCGGGTCGAAACGTAATGTCGTATTGGTTTTCTAACCAGTTCAATCCCCAACAAGGAGCACCGTAATAATTGCCCATATCGTTCCACGGCCAACCGCCCGGCATTGGTTGCAAAGCGTACGCACCGTCATCAACTATAACATTTCCATCAATCGCGCGAATACCGTTTGTCTTCAACGATTTCAATATCTTAGCATGTACGTCCTCTGGTTTGAAACCTTTGTAACGCCAACTGCCCAATGTCGGGTCACCGAAACCCTTTATAATCAAGTCTCCTTTCAATACGCCACCGTCAATACTACCATTGTAACCGATAATCGTAATGAACCTGAAATCCTGTCCCAATATATCATAGCTCGCAATCGCCGTAAAAATCTTTTGGCTACTTGCAGGCGACAATCCAATATCGCCGTTGTAACTATAAACAGTCGCTCCCGTTTCCGCATCCGCAACTGAAAAACCCAACGAAGCATTTTTCATCTGCGTATCGTCCAGTAATTTTTCCGTAGCTTTTTTCAGCTTTTCTGTTATGGTCTGCGCTTGGGTGGAACATATAAAAGAAAAGAAAACACAAATGGAGAATATTTTTTTTTTCATCCTCCAAAGTAATTTTATTTTCCTTAAAAATCCAATATAGCCGAATGTCTTATTTCATTTTCCCAAAACGAAAAAACATCTAAATTGCAAACATGAAGCAAGTTTTAGCATCGATTGTCACCATTGGGGACGAGCTCCTCATCGGGCAAGTCATCGACACCAATAGTGCATTTATAGCGCAACAACTCAACAGTATCGGCATCTGGGCGCATCGCCGCGTTGCCGTCGGCGACGTTTGGGATGAAATATGGGAAACGCTAAATCAGGAAAGTAAAATTTCGGATATTGTTTTGATTACAGGAGGCTTGGGACCGACAGCAGACGACATTACTAAACCCTTGCTCTGCAAGTATTTCAACACTGCACTAGTCGAAAATCAACAAGCAGCGGACAATATCCGAAATATCTTTCAAGAACGGGAAATTCCCGAGCGGATTTGGGGACAAGCACAAGTACCGGAAAGCTGCATCCCGATTGCGAACAAGCGAGGAACAGCATTTGGAATGTGGTTTGAACAGAACAAAAAGATTTTCGTCAGCATGCCCGGCGTTCCTTACGAAATGAAAGGCATGATAACCGATTTTGTATTACCGGAATTGTCCAAAAGATACGAGTTGCCAACCATTCGCTATCGCACGTTATTGACCGCAGGAAAAGGCGAATCCGCCATCAACGAAATCATACAATCATTTGAAGACGCATTACCCAAACATATCAAACTGGCTTATTTGCCCGATCTAGGAAAAGTTCGTTTGCGTTTGACAACTTCCGGTACTGATGCAATAGCAACTGAAAAGGAGCTGGACGAGCAGTTCGAAAAGATGAAATCCCTATTGACCGACATTACCGTTTCGGACAATGGCGACAGCATGGAAGAAGCATTGGGCAAAATTTTAACAGAAAAAAAACTAACCGTCGGAACGGCAGAAAGCTGCACTGCTGGCAATATTGCACACACAATCAGTTCGGTTTCGGGAGCATCGCGTTACCTCCTGGGCGGAATAGTGTCATACAGCAACGAAGTGAAACACAATATATTGGGCGTAAAAAACGAAACGCTTGCCCAATATGGTGCGGTAAGCGAGCAAACCGTCCGAGAAATGGTGCAAGGTTGCCTAGATGCGATACAATCGGACATAGCGGTTGCAGTTTCGGGCATATTGGGACCAGATGGAGGTTCTGAAGAAAAACCCGTCGGGACTGTCTGGGTCGGTGTCGGCAGCAAAGAAAACATTGTAACAAAATGCCTGCATCTGCGATACAACAATCGTCAACGCAATATGGACGCCACAACCAATGCTGCTCTCAATATGCTGTTCATGTATGTAAGAAACATTCATTAAGGTATAGAAAAGTTATGAAATCGATGCACTAATACCGAATCAAAGTAATGACGTATTTTTGCCGACATATAAGTTTTTGCAAACCATATTGAAAATCTGAGGCATTGCTTTCAGATAACAAAAAAATAAAACATGGCAATTATAGACATTGTATTACCGTCATTGGGCGAAGGTATCACGGATGCAACGATATTGAGATGGCACAAAAACCCCGGGGACACAATCAACGAAGACGATACGCTGGTCGACATTGCAACGGACAAAGTAGACAGCGAAGTGCCTTCCACGTCTTCCGGCATATTGAAAGAACGCCTGTGCGAAGAAAATCAGGTGGTTGCGGTAGGCAGTGTGATTGCACGTATCGAAACGCAAAACGGACAAGCCACTGAAAATTTCACAGAAAATACATCGAACAATACCGCAGCAAATACTTCCATAGAGGAAATACCTTATCAACCGGAATCGGCACCAATATCCGTTTCGCCAACACAGGAATCCAACAATTCCAATAGCGAAACACCAAACAACGGCTTTTTCTCTCCATTGGTTATGAACATCGCCAAAACGGAAGGAATTGCACTTTCTGAACTGGAAAAAATTAAGGGCACAGGTAAAGACAATAGAGTTTCGAAAGAAGATATATTGGGCTATCTGACACATCGTGGCGAACAAAAAGTAGCGGCACCTACGGAAATAAAGCCTGTCGCTGCAATTCCTCAACAAACTTCCGCACCCAAATGGGAATCAAACGGAAATACTGAAATAGTGGAAATGGATCGCATGCGCAAACTAATCGCGCAAAACATGAAAGCGAGCCAGAATGCAACAGCAACAGTCACTTCGTTTGAGGAAGCTGATGTTACATCAATCGTACAATGGCGCGAAAGAAACAAAAACGCATTTGAGGCAAGCGAAAATACCAAGCTCACATTCACACCGATATTTTTCGACTGTATCATCCGCGTACTGAAACGCTTCCCGATGATTAACAGTTCGATTGACGTGGATAAAATCATATTGAAAAAAGACATCAATATCGGAATGGCGACGGCTCTTCCATCCGGCAACCTGATTGTTCCCGTTATACAAAACGCCGCTTATCTCAACCTAGCAGGATTGGCTCGCGAAGTCAACAATCTTGCGAACAAAGCAAGGCAAAACAAACTCAAGCCCAGCGATACCCAAGGCGGAACATTTACGGTGACCAACGTGGGAAGTTTTGGAAGTCTGACAGGCACGCCGATTATCAATATTCCTGAAGTAGCCATATTGGCCCTCGGAAGTATCAAGAAAAAGCCTGTCGTCATCGAATCCGCAAATGGAGATACGATTGGCATTCGGCATATTATGATGCTTTCCTTAAGTTATGACCATCGCATTATAGACGGTGCATTAGGTTCTACTTTTTTGCATGAAGTCGTGAAAGAAATGGAAGCCTGGGACTTAAAACGGTCAATATAACAAAAAATCAAAAAAGCCTTGACAACATAATTGTCAAGGCTTTTTTGATTTAAGTCTGTTCTAAAACAATAATGATGGGAAACAGAATTAATCACCTATAAAATTCAATAATTTAGCTTCAAATCATCTGATAATAGTCATTCATAAAAATTAGCAAAGAAGAAAAATGAGCAAACAGACGATTATAATCAACGGAAATAATTTCTCAAACATCAGAACATTCTACATTGAGATAGATAATGTCTTAACTAGAAATCTAATCTGGAAAACCGGACATAATCTGAGTGCTTTTAATGATCTACTGTGGGGTGGATTTGGTGTTCATGAATATGAGGAATCAATAAAACTTATTTGGGTTAATTTTTCAAATAGTAAAAAAAGACTAGGAGAAGAATTCATTAATAACTTAATAGATATTATATCAGACCACGAGCATATAGAATTTATAACCATTGATTAAACATAAAATCATACATCGAGATTTATGACATCATTCCACTATAGTACGAAACGTTAAATTAACTCTTGCGGTAAATACTTTTTTGGTTGGAGGAAGCCTATGCAGCCAATAGGTTTGAGTAGTTCCTTTCATAACAAGTAAACTTCCATGTTCCAATAGCATTTCGACTTTCTCCTGCGTTTTCTTGTGTTTGAATGCAAATTTTCTTTCCGCACCAAAACTCAATGAGCCAATAGCGCCGTTTTTCTTTAGGTCCCGTTCTTCATCGCAATGCCAAGCCATACCTTCATCTCCGCTATGATACAGATTGAGCAAACAAGAATTGAAAGTCTCGTTCGTGACTTTTTCAACTATAGTTTTTAATTCCAATAATTCTTTCGTCCAAGGAAACGCTTGTTTCGTTGTATTGGAATAGGTGTATTCAAAAGGCTGGTCTCCGTACCATGCAACTTTTCTTTTCGTAATGATTTTCTTTCCGAAAATAACAGCTTCATCATTACGCCAGCCAATGGTTTGAAGCAGATTATCCAGATAGAAATCAGCTTGTTCACCAGAAAATATTTTATCGTAATAATTAACCGTTCCGTTTTGCGGAAGCAAGTTCTTCGATGCATCAATATCGTCCTCAAATAATTTCATTTTCCAATACGTTTAACTATAAAACGCTGATATAATTTGTCCCAAAATGTAAAATAGAATCCATAGTTGTGTTCTTCGTCATGGTGGTGTCTATGATGAAATGCAGAGTTGGTCAATATCTTGCTTATCCAATATCGGGACGAAATCATTTCCCGACTATAGTGTCCCGCCAACCCCCAAACAAAATTTATAACCAAATAAACAACAACGGCTATAAATGAAAAATGGAAAACGACTATAAAACCTAGCCAGATACTTCCAAATCCTAAAGCTTCAATAGGATGCAATTGGAACAGATCCTCCATCCTAGTATCTACATGCTCATGGTGCAAATGATGGAAGCGGTACAACCATTGCCATCTATGTGCGACATAGTGAAACACAAACATCAGAAAATCCATTCCAACTAGAATAAAGACCGTGTCCAATATAATTTCTATCAGAGATCTATTGACATTAAACCTAATGAAACCGAATAGATACAGATAAAATCCACAAACAGTGACAAGACAATTGACTATCAAAACAGCTAATGCAATTCTCTTTTCCTTCAGGTCGAATCTTACCCAACTACCTTCTAAGCAACGTCCAATAAGAATCGTCAACAATAACAACAGTACATTCTCTGCGATACAAAAAAGTATCATTTCAAATGTATAGTCTCGCGTAAAAAATCGTTGCAAATCCATTGCCATCAATTAATTTCACCCAATATACTATTTTGGCGGCGTTTTTTCCATTTTTCGTAAGCGGTTCTCATGCAATGTCCACAAGGACGAAAGCCACTCGCAATAGCTTCGTTTTCATCCTGAAAGAAAACGCGATTTGTTTGCATCATTCTTTTACCCGAACAGCAAGACAATGTTCCGTAAATTTTTAGTTTTCGATTTCCGGCAAACTGGACTTCTTTTTTGCGGATTTTATGCCACAACTCCTTCTTCGAAATATCTTTGTGCAAAATCATCTTGAAAAATCAAAAGTCCTCGCCCATCTTGGCGCTTTCCCAACCGATGATAGCTGTTTTGCGGGTTTCGCCCCACATGTATCCGCCGAGATTTCCAGACGACTGGATAACGCGATGGCAGGGAATGAGAAAAGCTACAGGATTACTTCCGATGGCAGTACCTACCGCTCGTGAGGCTTTTTCATTGCCGATTAGCGAAGCAATATTACCATAAGTGGAGAGTTTTCCCATGGGAATTTTGAGGAGTGTTTCCCAAACTTTTAGTTGAAAATCCGTTCCTTTTAGATGGAGTTTTATTTCATGCAACCGAGTCCAATCATTTTGGAAAATGAACAAGGCATTTTGTTGAAACGAATCCAATTTCTGATGCAGTTGTGCATTCGGAAATTTTTCCTGCAAATTAGCCACAGCAATACTTTCATCGTTTTCGAATGCCATATAACAAACACCTTTGGGCGTAGCCGCTACAATCAGGTTTCCAAAAGGACTTTCTGCAAAACTATAGTTGATGGCGAGCGCCTTACCTCCGTTTTTGTATTCCGCCGGAGTCATGCCTTCTATATTGACAAACAAATCATGCAGTCTCCCTGTACCGGAAAGTCCGGTTTCGAATGCCGTATCAAAAAGAGTTGCCTGCTCGTCTTTGAGCATCTTTTTTGCATGAGCGAGGCTGATGTATTGCAGAAACTTTTTAGGTGTAGTACCAGCCCATTCGCTAAACAATCGTTGGAAATGAAAGGAACTTAGATGCACCCTTTCGGCCACTTCGTCAAGATTAGGTTGTGACTTGAAGTTTCGTCCAATATATTCAATGGCTTCGGCAATACGGCTATAGTTGAGTTCCTGTTGTGTTTTCATCTTCATGCTATTTAATAGGACAAATTTCCTCAGAAACAACTATAACAACAATCCGAAACTTGCTAAGTTTTGAAAGACTTTAACCTAGTTGTCAATCCAGACATCACTTTCTTTCAGAAGATTGATGAGTTCATTAACAGCGATTTCACTTGGAACGTTTTTCTTGACAACGTCTTTCCCCTTGTATAAGGTTATTTTACCAACACCACTTCCCACATATCCGAAATCGGCATCTGCCATTTCGCCTGGTCCATTGACAATACAACCCATCACGGCTATTTTCACACCTTTCAAGTGATGTGTCACGGAACGGATTTTTTCCGTTGTTTCCTGCAAATCAAATAGTGTACGACCACAACTTGGACAGGATATATATTCCGTTTTGGAAATACGCGTGCGTGTTGCCTGCAATATTCCGAAAGCTGTGGTATTGACAAATTGTTCTACACTCGTGTTTTTGTTATAGTTGCGACCGCTCGCATTTTGTATAGTGCTGTTCATCCCACCATAACTTTCCTGTGTCATGCCCAATGAAATGCCATCGCCAAAACCATCCAATAGCAATGCCCCACATTCCGTGGAAAAATGAATCAAATGGTCATCCGCAGTCTGCCAATTGCTATCCACAACCAATATACATGGATTCTTTATTTTGTTTTCTTCCAAATAGATAAAGAGCCTACGGATGGACTGCATTTCCAACTTTCCCGTATTGCACAAACACAATACAGTATTGGCTTGTAGCTCGTTTTTAAATATTATATTTTCAAATATTTTTTGTTCCTCATTACCATAACAATCAACCATCAAAAAGTTTATCGAAGCCGATTTTATAGTTTCATATTGCGAAAGATTGCCAATAGGCAAATAATCATTTTTGTCAGACAATCCAGCCCAAACGTCCGCATCCAATATAACCTGAACC
>JAATFC010000171.1 GCA_015655435.1 Chitinophagales bacterium
AAAGACCAAGGTAATTCAAATAATGAAAGCAATTCACAACGCAAGTAGTTGTGGGTTAACGGTTACTTGAGTTGTCAAAGACCAAGGTAATTCAAATAATGAAAGCAATTCACAACTCCAACTCATTTTGCGTGATATAAGGCACTGTTGTCAAAGACCAAGGTAATTCAAATAATGAAAGCAATTCACAACAATCTGTTAGACCTCTATCTGTTAATAAAAGTTGTCAAAGACCAAGGTAATTCAAATAATGAAAGCAATTCACAACAGTATATGTGTCGTATTCCGTAATAGAATGTTGTCAAAGACCAAGGTAATTCAAATAATGAAAGCAATTCACAACGCGGATAATGTTCGTACGTAACGGCTACACGTTGTCAAAGACCAAGGTAATTCAAATAATGAAAGCAATTCACAACATGCGTCATTACCCAACTGTGACCTGACGATGGTCTTGCTCTCATTTATAAAATGCAATAATTATTTCTGATAATAGTTATCTTCATTACTCATTTCCTGCATATGGTAATTATAGAAAAGAAAGAGTTTGATAAGATTGTCCGAATGTTTGATTATACACATAACGACAAATCCAGTCTTTATCTACTTCAAATTCTTCAATATAAGCCGTCCTCTTTAGGTGAAACCAAGCTTAGGCAAGAAAGTTTCCAATACTATATCAGTAAGCTTACTGATACATTTCCAATAGCATATTACAGAACGGAGATGTCGGTTATTCATAGCTTTACGATTGATATAATTCGCCCTCTATCGAAAAAAGATTTTTTGTGGAAATACTTTTCTGAAAAGAAAGACTATAATGAGATAACATCAAAACTTAGAACTGTTATATCCTTTTTTAGCAAAATCAATAAGCTTATTACATCCTTCTCCAAGATTGACAAGCATCATATTTATAGTAGTGAGATACGGGAAATGATTGTGTTTCTGGAGAAACTAGATATCACACAATGGGAAAGAAAACTACAATCGGGGCATTTGGGACATCAAGAAATTAGGGCATTCTATAATAAACTCTCAGCATTTTCCGATCAAAATAGGATCGAAACATTCTGGGAACAATATTTTTATTTCGAGGCATTGTTGTCTATCGCTTTTGCAATTAAAAAGAATAGTTTTCAATTTCCCGTCTTGTCTGAAAATAGGGATGACATATTTATTAGAGAGTTTTATTATCCTTTTCTGAAAAAAGAATCCATTCTGAATGATTTACAAATTCATAAAAACGTCGTTGTATTGACTGGCCCGAATATGTCAGGGAAATCAACCTTGTTAAAAGCGATTGGGATTGCTGTTTATCTAGCAAATCTAGGGCTGGGTGCGCCTTTGCAAGCCGGATCTACCATCCCATATTTCGACGATATATTTGTTTTCATCAATCACGTTGATGATGTAGATAATGGGTTAAGCCATTTTATGAAAGAGCTGGAAAACTGTAAAATGGCATTTCGGCATGCAAAGAAAGGGGACTCGTGTTTTGCAGTATTTGATGAAGTGTTTCAGGGCACTAATAGTGCTGAATCCATTTCGATTACTCAGTATACTTTGAAAAATCTCATTAAGTTCAATAACTGCGTTTTTATTTTTTCTACGCATTTGTATGAAATTTTTGATGCGGATTTTATCAAAGAAAATCTTATCCAAACGCTTTATCTTGATTGTACTATTGTTGCCAACAAACCTAATTTTTCTTTTAAAGTCAAAGAGGGAATATCAACTTTAAAGATTGGAGAATGGCTCTTTCGCTCGGAAGGGTTATATGATTTGCTCAAATAAACAAATTGCGGTGTCTTTATCTAGACACCGCAATTCGCTTTTAAGTTCAATCAATTCAATTTTTTACAATTTCTCCGTATTCAGATGTACATCGACCAGCATTCCATCTTTTGGTTGTAGGTTGTAATGATAGTTTTGTTTTGCTTTGAATTTGATTTGGAACAAAACTTCAGAGCCTTCCAAGGATTCCTGGTCGCCAATATTGATGAACGTTGGATAGAGCGCTTTTTGTCCGTTGCTGTGTAAGCGGTCGTTGGTCATGTTTTCCATTGACTTCATATTTGTCGAGGTGATGCTCTCATATTCCAATTCCTGAGGATTGTAAGGCAGCGCAAAACTCAGACCATTAACGGCTTTCAGGTCAATACCTTTAACGGTCAGTATAACTTCTTCACCTGCGGAATAGTCCGTTTTATTGGGAAGGATTTCCAGTTTTCCAGTAACAACATCTCTTCTGACAAAATCCGCACCTCCGTCCATACGCGTAGCCACGTTGGAAATATCATATACGTCAATCAGGTCGTTTTTGTTGATGTCGCCCTTGCTCACGTAACCTTCGAAATCACCGTCACCTTTACGCAAACCTGTATAGTTGATATAAGACGTAAGGTCGTTGATATCAATCTGGTGGTCGTTGTTGATGTCACCAGGGATATAGCTTTCCGTTCCTGGAACCTTGAAAACATATAGTTCGCGACCGGAACCAAAGCCTCCAATACTTTCTTTAACTTCTATTTTCAGATAGCGAGCAGTCGGATGATTGGCAAAAGTGAAGGTTTTTGTTTCTCCATTATTTGTCCAACTGAAATCATTTGATTTTGTCCATTCTTTTTTGTCCGTACTATAATAAACAGAGCCTTTCAGCCAGATACCGTTTCCTTTTTCTCTTGGTAGATATTCTAGTTTGTCAAGTTGGTTCGTAGAATGCAAGTCTGCTACAATCTCAAGAGTTGAATCTTTGCCAATAGTTTTTGTATGCCACATATTTTTCTCGTCCATATCAAAAAGCTTAGCAATGCCATACGCACTATGATTTGCATAGCTTGGAATTGAGCATTCGGCTGTGATGCCCTGCAAAGCAAATTCCAATGGATTGGCTTTTGTTTTTGCGGAAAGGGAAATCCAATCGGAAACGCCGGATTTGTTGACTGCACGGATTTTGAAATTATAGTTTGTTTCCGGAGTAAGCCCGTCAAATGGCAATGAAGTTTCTTTTATCGTACTATATAGTTGTCCGTCAAAATTAATTTCATAATAGTCTGCGTTCGCTACTTTGTTCCATGACGGAATCAAAGTATAGGCTTGATTATTGGAATCTGCAATCTGCGTATTGGTTGGCTTAGCCAATTGTCCCGTAGACTGCAAAAGACGATTTGCCGGTGCGAACCTGAAGCCTTTTATAGTCAACACGACAGATGTCGCTGTGATGTCGGACGGAGCTGTTTTTACTAGTATTTGTGGGTTTTTTATTATTGCTGTTTTTGCAAATGTGCTGTCTTTTGTCGCGAATTGATTTAGATTGGGAGTTGCATCATATAAAAACACGTTCTGTCCTTTTTCAAATGCCTCTTTGGTTTTTACTTCGCTGAGCGCAATGATTGCGTTACCTTTTTTCAATGAAACACTGGTTGGCTTTTGTGTAACGTTGATACGAAATTCCGTTGTTTTGTTTTTTTCAAAACCAGAGAAATTTCCTTTTGCAGGGTTCACTTTTATAGTTGCGATATTGTTATTGACAGATGATTCTATCAGCGTCGTAGCACCTTCGCCTTGTTTGTATTTTTCAGTTAGTCCGTCGTCATCATATTCGGTAAAAGAAGATTGCCCAAACGGATATACTTCGTAGATACGCAAAGATTTGTCGATTCCCTTCACGTTGTTGTTGGAGTTGGACATTGGAATAATAGCACCGTTTTTCACAAAAACAGGCAGTTTCCATATTGGCGTACTATAGTTGTTGACGATTCGATTTCCGTCATAGATTTCACCTGAAAAATAGTCTATCCATTTGCCCTCTGGCAGATAGATTCCGTTACGAATATCATTCCCCGCAGCATCGACTTTTGTTTCCTGATATATTGGCGCAACTAGGAAATTCGGCCCGTAGAGATATTGGTATTGGGTAGATTTTCCCAAAGTGAAAGCATTGGCTTTGTCCAAAAACATCGCACGCATAATGGGCAATCCGTCCGTAGCTTGCTTGGAGATACTATATGTGTAAGGAATCAGTTGGGATTTCAGTTTCAGGTAAGTTCTGTTGATGGATGTAGCAGGTTCGCCCAATGCGTAAGGATACTTTTCGTTGGAACCCCAGCCGTCCATATTGAGCTGCATGGGCGTAAATGTTTTCCACTGAAAATCGCGGATATTGACTTTGAAATTTCTGCCGCCAAAAATTCCGTCCATGTCTGAAGTGATATTGGGCTGTCCGGACAATCCAGAACCAATATAAGTAGGTATGTGAAAACGGATATATTCCCAAACTCCGCCCGTCTGGTCGCCGCTCCAGATGCTTGCATAACGCTGCGTACCTGCCCAACCGTCCAGAGAAATGATAAAAGGACGTGCATCGTTTCCGTATTTGGGCATGATGTGACCAGCATCAGAAACACCATTCAAACCAAAAGAATAACCGGGTCCGACCCAGGCCACGTCCGTCTTCAATACACGCACGCCAGCAATACCGACTTCTTTTTCAATATCTCTTTGTAGCAGAGCGGAAACGCCTTCTTTGGGATGCAAGTCCGACTGTGTCCACAAACCAATCTGTACGCCATGCTCGCGCGCATAGTCCCCAAAAGATTTTAGGTTTTGGATATTGCTGTCCAGCGTGGAGGTCTGTCCGTAGCCTGCACCATAACCATCGTTGGGCAAAATCCAACCTAATGGCAAATCGTGTGCTGCATAACGATCTATGACTGCTCTCGCCGAAAATTGATAGTTGTTTTTTTCTCCGTTCAGGGATTCTTTTCTTCCGCCGTTTTCTTTTTGGCTTTCTTTGTAACGGTTGCCGTCTTCAAACAAGATTCCCGTGCTGTCACGTTTCCAATAGTCGCGGTTGTAGGCATTGAGATGGCCTTCGTAAAAACCAAACTTAGGTAACAAAACCGGATTGCCCGTGAGTTGGTAAAAATCGTTTAGCAATGCAACAGGCTTTTCGTCAATCATAAAGAACACGTCCAAGTAATTAGTCTCGTGCGTTAGCGTGACGGTATTGTCGTCTTTCGTTCCGAAATCGTATTTTCCTCTTTTGAATGTATTCCACATCATGCCGTAGCCATTCGTAGACCAATAGAACGGATTGGGAGAGGCAACGCCACCATCTGTCCAACTGTTTTGGTTTTCGATGGAAATGCTTTTCCCTTTATGTGAAAAACGTCCGTTCTGCACACCGCCGCCATAGAAGTATTCGAATGGATTTTCCTTGAGTTTTAAGGTCGCTCTGCGTTTTTCAAAATGTATGGGTGCGATTGATTCCAGTATGATTTTATTGGATTTTCGGTTGATGACTTTGATGAATGCGTTGTTTTTGTCTATCAAGACGATAATATTGCTGGTTTTGATTGCTATTGGGTTTTGAGGCGTTTGTTCCAATGTCAATGCGCCAACGGATTTGCGCGGATTTTCTACTAATATCTTTGCTGGAGGTTGTGCCGCCGGGTCACGGAAACTGCTATCCTGCACATCCTGTAGCATCCGAAAAATATTTGCACTATAAAAATCAAGAAGGATGTGCTGTTTGTTGGAAAGTCGTAACTCAACAGTTGTTGGATTGACCTTAGTTGCGCTCACTACGCTCGCAGTATCTTGCGCGGTCTTTGTTACTTGCGCCTGTACGGAAGACAGACCTAATATGGGTATCAAAAAAAGAAAGCAAATGCTACGTAGGATTGCTGCTCTGAATCGATATGTCATAAACTCGTTTTTACTACTCAAATGGAAATGGTAAAAATAAATGATAATCCCGGGTAAAGCTTCGGTTTTGGAAACGTTTGTGTAGATAATGCTACTATAAACGGTTAAAAAATCGTCTATTTTTTTATCGTTTTGTTAAGGTTGTAGACGAAAGAATATTTCTCAGTTCATTGGCATAGATATTGGGTTTGTAAAGGGTATTAACAATTAAAAAACATAAACATGAAACACATTAAGCAAATATTGGTACTTGGTCTTTTGATGATTTCGGTAATGGGATTAAATGCGCAAACGCAAAAACAACAACGTATCATTGACGACGCGGCAAAAGCAAAAACGACACTATTGGAAAAGAATGAGGATTTGCAAAAATTCTTTGACAATGCTGCAGGTTATGTCATCTTCCCAAATGTGGGTAAAGGTGGTTTTATCATTGGAGGTGCATCCGGTAATGGTGCTGTATATGAAAACGGAAAAGTTGTAGGCATGGCCGATTTGAAAAAAATCAATATTGGTCTGCAGGCTGGTGGTCAGGCAATCATAGAAGTCATCTTTTTCGAGACAAAAAAAGACCTTAAAAACTTCCAGGAAAGTAATTACGAATTTGCCGCAGACGCTTCCGCTGTGGCATTAAAATCAGGGATCGCAGTTAATGCCGAATACAAATCAGGCGTTGCCGTATTTGCCTTGCCTAAAGCGGGTTTGATGGCTGATGCGTCCGTTGGCGGACAGAAATTTACATATCACACACTAGAATAATTTTAAAAGCATAAAACTGCAAAAGGCATTTCCATGGAAATGCCTTTTTTCGGTAGATGGCAACGCTATTAAGCTATTTTTTCAATGCCTTGGTGCATAGTAAATGATACATACACCAATCAGTGCTATCAACGCTCCTGCAATATCATATCTGTCCGGAACGAACTTGTCAAACTTCATTGCCCACAGGATAGACATGACTATAAAAAATCCACCATAGGTGGCATACACTCTTGCAAAATTGGCAGTCTGCCAAGTTGCCACAATTCCGTAAAACGCAAGTATCAATCCTCCCAATAGCCCAAACCACCAAGGTTTTCCTTCCTTTAGCCAAAGCCAAATGAGATAACCTCCGCCGATTTCGCATACACCTGCGAGTATAAAAATGGGTATTGATTTTATGAGTTGCATTATCCAAAAAAATATTTAAGTGAAAGAAAGCTTTGGGTATTGGTACTATAAGTCGTTTTCAATATAAGGAAAAATTTTCTCTTTATGCTTGTAATTGTAACCTAAACCAGTTAATTGCGAAAAGCACGATGGTGGTAATTAGAATATAAAATTCAACTTTATTAACGGTCTTTATGCCAAATTTTCTAACACAAATTCTGTCAACAATTATAGTCAGGATAGGTACTGGCAACCACAGTAGATTGACCCGGCCTTGCAATCTTTCGTCCATTCCATATTGACATATCAAGATGATTGAGGACGATAGTATCCCCAATATAGCAACAAGGCTTAAAGTAAAAAATATAGTTATTGTTTTTAGGAATGGTGTTGCCATAAGATTTCTGCTAATATCATCAAGATTTTTTCTGATGTAGCTAAATTTTAAAAAATAGAATAATCGTTGCTGTAAAATGCAAGTGCAATTTCAGACTTATTCTTCACTTTTGATATTTCCAATTAACCAAATACCATTCTTATTTACAAGTTCAAAGAGTGTGGAGGAAATAAACATGCCTTGATTATTGGTTGCCGCAACTATGGCCTTTCCATCCGATTTCGATTTGACTATAATGTTATATGTTTTTCTTTCGGATATATATTTTGATTTTTGCGCCTCATCGAATTTGCCTGAAAACTTCTTGATATTCTCCAAGGTATTTATGGTATTTTCATTTTCGATTGTCAATTTCTTCGCAGCGTCAAATCCAAATTTATCAATAGCTTCTAAATAATTTGAGACTGTATTCTCAGGTGTTGATTGTTCATTGTTTTTGCATCCGAATTGTAAACAAATAGCGAGCGCAAAAATGAAAAGTGCTTTTAATTTAATAAAGTTCATTTTATTTTGAGAGCTTATTGGTTTGTTTAAATATCACAATATGTTCGGCTTAAATCAAGGTAGGTCAATATAGTTTTTCCATGAATTTTCGCAATCCCGAAAATGATATCACTATTTTTTTCTGTGAGAAAAACGGTCTTGGTTATAGCGTCAATGCTTTTTGCTATTTCCCTACTATTCGGTTCGTTTTCTTGACCGCCGAGAATTTGTCCGTCTAAAATATTGCTAAAAATAGTTGATTTTCCTCCAATCAAAAACAAGCCATATTTGTCCCACTTTTCATCTTCGCAAGAGTACTCAGGACCTTTGTCTACGTCAATAATTTTGTAATTATTTTTTTCAATATTTCCGAATCTATGGTATTTAAATAGGGGAATTGTAAAACTAATCTTATCGAGTTTTTCGAAATGTAATAAAGTTCCGGATCCCGGTATTATGTAAAATCCGACATTGGTATCTATACGTTCGTTTAGTGCTTTCTCATCCTTATTTTTGAAAGCATTAATGATGGCGATAATCTCATCTTTTTCAACTTCCACGCTAGCCCTACTACGATTCTGTTGTTCGATTGTTATAGTG
Source organism: Chitinophagales bacterium (assembly GCA_015655435.1). Classification (GTDB taxonomy): domain Bacteria; phylum Bacteroidota; class Bacteroidia; order Chitinophagales; family Chitinophagaceae; genus Rhizosphaericola. The sequence continues at coordinate 8,342 of JAATFC010000171.1, forward strand.
GGGCTATCTAATTTTATAGTATTCTCTTTTGTTTCGTTTTTGCACGAAAAAATAATTAAGACTATAAATATAAATATGGGAGAGATTCGTTTCATTCTTATCTGAGTAGAGAAGTTTAGTTAGGATAGTAGGATGTATAGATTATTTTATTTCAATTTATCAATTTTTAGTTCTCTTTTTATTGAGAGAAACTCGTATCTGAATTATGTATCTTACCTCCCAGTCACTAATAGATTTCTTGCAGCCTTCTCGCTACACTTTTGGTATTTGGCGTATGCGGAGGCGGCTCTCCTTCTGATTTGCTCGTTTGTTTCGTTGTTCATATAGCCGGCAATAGCATCATGTATAGTGTATGCCTCAGGACACATTAATCCTGTAGTCCATACAAGTGTATTGGTTTTGGATGAGTCTAAATGAGGGGAGAAAAATCGCTTGCTATAACAAGCGAGAATGATTATGTCTCTTCTTTTATTGTCCACATTATAATATGTTTCGGCTAACTGAAAGTCCATAAGTCCGTCGTGTCCAATATAGGCTACCAGATTTGAGTTTCCTGCGATTCCGATTGTAGTGCTATTCACATGTAGCGTGTCTTTTAGTTGTCCGGCACAACTTTTAAGAAATTCCTTTGTGCAACGCTCTATGTATTGTCCGTCATAAGCATCCGCTACTAAATAATAGTTTTTTGTTGCGTGCTTAAATATTAGTCTTTCAAGCCTGACTGAATCTAGTTTTTTTCGCTTAATCAATTTCCATTCTTTACTGTTTTTGAAGTATGTCCGTATACCCAGATCGCATCCCCAATATAGATTGCTATTGGGGTCTTGTCCATTGCCAATCTTTGGAGGAACGGGAACTATGCCTTGGTATTTGTTATCGCACAATGCTACAAAAATATGAACAGTCCTGGTCGTTGTATCAAACTGAGTTATATCCGATTGTACACTGTCTTTTGTAGTTGCTGCGAAGCTTTGCATCTCTCTCGTCTGGGAGTCACAACTCAAAAAAAATAAACAGAGCAATAGTGTAATTATGTTATGCTTTCCCATTGTTGTTGGTGGTTTTTCAAAAAAGCGACGAATCCAATTTCAGACAAAAAATGTATAGTAACAGTAACGTTTTATTAAGTAATTTTTAATCTCTCTCAATACTATAAATCTTACCGAAGTCGCTCTTAGAATCACTCTTCATTGATTTTATCTGATCCTTGGTAAATTTTATAGTTTCGTCTGAATAGTCGTTTTTATATTTCTTTTTTAAGTTGTTAAGTCCAGTATACTTTCTCACTGCCATACTATGCATTTTGAAAAATAAAGTATCGCCTTTTATTTCAGCTATTTTATAAAGAGTGTATGCGTCATTTTTTTCTATTTTATATAAATCGTCAACTTGAGGAGTTGCCAAAAATTTGGTTTCATCAATGGAGTTCTTAACAATCGAAAAGATTACCAAGCAGAAAAACAATTCAATAATAAATAATCCGAAATAATGAGTAATTGGTATTTTGGTGTTGGTAGATGCAGAAGCGCAGTCTTGCTTCATTCTGGGATTCATCTCGTTTGCATAGAGTACTTGTTTGCAGTGGCTACACTGGCTAATTCCTTTCTTTGAAATTGGAAAAATTGGTATCCAAAAAATATGAAAGTAGCGAGCCATAAATGAAAAAGTTACACTTCCTTTGCTGTTGCAATTTTCGCAGTCATAAGTTGTGCTGTCTTTTGATTTTAATATCTTTGTTTTTGTTCCAAATATTATCATAGGTTAATTTTTATACGCTTTTCTAGCATTAAGTATAATGGTTTTGGCTTTGTGATGATGTGAGACAAAAAAGAAAGAACTTTCAATAATGTTGGTATTGTTGAAATTAATTATTTTTTAGTTTTTTTTCTTTCTATTCGATGTTGTTTGGTTTTCTATAGTTTACTCCGTAAACATAAGTCATTTTTTGTTCTTGTTCAAGTCTTTTGAAAAAGGTCAAAGTGTCGTTAAATGGATTTTTGAAATATTTTGTCAAGTGCTTTAAGTCGTCTGTTGTTTCAAGGAAATTATAGAAAAAATAAGGGTCAAGATTAGCAATACTTTCCTTGTCTCCAAGTGAAACCTCAAGAACCTGCCCCGTCGCCCAACTCTTAAACAAACAATGCTCTCCGTGCACATCATACCACCAATTATCTGGCAGATTTTCTTGTCCATTCAATAAATCCGCATTTTGTATTTCATAGTAATGCCCTGCCTCGATTGCTGTCTTTTCAGGTTGTTCCGTCTCCGTAATTAATTTGTCAATAAGCAATTGAGTAATGGTTTTGTAGTTGTCCATTGCCGCCAATAGTTCTTGTTGTATTTCGATGGATAGTTCTGTCATAAATATAGCTGATGGTTTGTTTTGCAAAGTGATGACAAGTCTGTAGGATCATTCACGGTTGGCGTTAGCCCGTAAGACGCAGACCGTTGTTGGTGATAGTGTTTATTATTTTAATGAACTTCAATTTAATTTAAATTTAAGACTTAATAGTTATTAATATTAAGACATAAATCCAGAATAAGGCTGGAATCAAACTCATAATTTCGTACAAACATTTTTGTAGATTACAGAGATTAGAATATAGAATAAGTATCGAATTGATTATAGAGAAAATAAGTGATACGAAATGAAGAATATAACAAACTAAAACACCAATTGAATAAATCCAAGGATTATCGGTATATCTAAAAGGTTCGGCTGACTTTACCGAAATGAATGCAAATGCAAAGAATAAAACGATTAGTACTGCGTTTCTTTAAATTCTCAAAAAATGTAGTTTCGTTATTCATTTTGATATTGAAGTTAAGAACTAAAAGCTCAATTTATAATATCCTGCCGGAACCGGAGCGCAATAGCTAACAAAAAGTTGAGGATTTATTCGGTCTGCCCCAATAACGCAAACCCAGTTGTGTGCCGTTTTCTAAGTTTTACTATTTCTGAATTTTTTAAATATATCAATTAAAAATGTTGTTGGTATTGCGATATAGATAACAAGCAGAGAAATTAATTTTACTTGAGTGCAGAAACTTGAAACTGCTACTTCAGTTTTATTAATGTTGGGAAAATAATATAACATCCTGCATACAATTATATTCTCAAGATTATCAAATGCAAAAAAACTTAGCAGAGTTATAATTAATATAATCCAAATAATTTTATAGCGCCATCTATTCCAAGTGATTCCAAAATAACATACTCAAAAAAAAGCTACCAAAAACGGGAAAGGTATGTCAAGCAATGTTAGCCAGAAATAGGTTTGTCTTCCTTGCGAGCCATATTCTGCAAAAAGTGTCTTTACAATTGTGTCATTGTAGCCTCCAATTTGAAAATCTAATTTTGAAGTTTCGCTATACTTTTCAAGCATCTTACCATAATAAGTCAAGGCAATTGCATTTGTAGCGAATAGCAAGAATGAAAGAAGTGTTATTCTTCTTGTGATGATAAATTTCTTCATCTTTTTTTCACAAAGATGAATACCCAAATGTCCTTATCCATATACATAGGTAAAGAAATTTATTTTTTTACAATTTTCCTTCTGATTCTACTAAGCTGTGTTGGCGTAATGCCTAAATAAGATGCAATATGGTATTGTGCGATTTGTTGTTCTATGTTGGGATATTCTTTTTGAAATATTTTGTATCGTTCTTCTGCATTCAATAGAATGATTTCAAGTTCTCTTTGTTCCTTTTCTACGAAAGCCGATTCGGCTAAAATTCGGGCTGCCCTTTCAAGGTCGCCACAAGTTGGATACAGTCCTTTGAATGCTGAATATTTTGCTACAAATATTTTACAGTTGGAAAGTGCTTGTTGGTTTATTTGGTTTACTGATTCTGTTATCAGCGAAGCATATCCGCCGATGAAGCATTGGTTGACAAAGAAATGTTTATTGTATTCAAACCCTTTATTGTTTCTGTAAAATGCTCTAATGATGCCTTCTTTCATAAAGCCGATTTCTTTTGCTATTTTGTCTTCTTTGATAAAATAGTCCCCTTTTTTAAGCTCCTTTTCTACAAACAAGATTTCCAATTTGCTCCAAGTGTCTATTGAAATTGGAGTTAAATGGTCTAAATAGGTTTTTAGTTCTGTCAATGACTAACTGTTTGTTTAAAATGCCATATAATGTCCGGCGGCTTCGCAGCCCCGAAGCTCGTGCCGAAGGTACGAAAGCGTAGGGATTGCGCTCTAACGAACAGGGCTTTGTGCAGGTTGGGAAATAGTATTCCGTCTGCCCACAACCATTGCTGATTAAAGATACAAAATCTCATTGTTTATTCTGTTGCTCGGCGTTATTCGTCAGCCGAAACTGAAGCTGAATAGTGAACAAAATGCCGATAGTATATTCGTCGCCCCGCCATATTGCCAATGCAATGTAAGCGGCTGGCTTATTCTAACATGATTAAGTTGTCTCGCCCTATTGAATACTTTTTCCACTTTATAGGCTCTGTCAACCTTGAATGAACGTCAATAAAAATATTGTCAAGAGATGAAACCCGCCATTTAACTTGTCCAATAATATTACTGCTCATTAAAGCTACATTTCCGTCTCCTGTCACAATGTTTGGTTCATAAATTGGGTTATAAGTTCCGTAGCGTTTTTCTAAAAACCATTTGCCATTCGTTTCTTGTTTGACTAGTTCTCCAATAACAGAAATCAAAGCGACAACGTCGGTAGGAGTGGTCAACTTTTTTATGAAGCGCCCAATTGCTTTTTTCAAATAGGCTTGAGCTGCTTCTTTAGTTATTTCTGGAAAGTTAAACTTTAAAACCTTGTTTAAATGTTGTCGGTAATGGTCAGCTTGCAGATGAAAGGTCAGCATTCTGTCACCTTCAATTTCAAAAATTTCCTTGTCAGGATTTTCAACAGGAAACTTATCTGCTTTAATGACATCGTCAAAGCATTTTTTGGTGTCAAACAGGATTGCTTTTTGATTGAAATGATTGTCGAAAAATGCAACCTGCCCATTTCCCAATTCGTGAACAAACCCATAGTTTGTCTGGAGTTGATAGTCCCAGTCATGAAAAGCGTCTCTGCCAAGCTGTTTCAGATAGTCAGCTAAATCTTCAGGGGCCTTTATTTGATAGCAGTCGTTCATTTGGGTGTCGTCAAAGCTTGCCGCTTACATTATTATTTACGCAATTTACTGATTTTATACGCTTTTAGTGTGTTGATATAGTGTTTTAAGAGTCAATTTATTATGGATGCATCTTTTCGAGCCTTTTTGTATTATGAAGATTGTATTAGCGTGTATTATACAGCATATGTCTCTTAAAACGCAAAAAGCTAGAAATAAACAAAAAGCCCGCAACAGTTTACAACTGTCGCGGGCTTGATAACTTATGATAGATAACCCTAATACTCGTCTTCGTTAAATAAGAAGTCTTCCTGGCTAGGATAGTCGGGCCATATATCTTCAATACTTTCGTAGATTTCACCTTCGTCTTCGAGTTCCTGTAGGTTTTCAACTACTTCGATGGGTGCACCAGAACGAATGGCGAAATCTATCAATTCATCTTTGCTCGCAGGCCAAGGTGCATCTTCCAGATAGCTTGCTAATTCTAGGGTCCAAAACATACTTACCTGTTTAAATTTTCGGCAAAAGTAACGTTTATGATTGAATAATACAATAACGACAAAAAAGCTAAATATTTCTTTACCTTTTCATGACGTCAAGTTCATTTTGCAAGGCAAACATCGTGTCACGCAGCCTTGCGGCTTCCATGAAGTCCATGTCTTTTGCCGCTTTTTCCATCTTCTTTTTGGTTGCCGCGATTTCCTTTTCCATTTGAGGTATGGTCTTTTTCTTCTTTTGGTATTGGATGTCGTCTTCCGCTACCATAGACTGAGGTAAGATGTCTTGGTCGTCTCTGATAGCCAGCGAACTTCTTTCGTCAAATCCCTTGATGTCCAATACGGAAGTCTGAGCAAATACCTGTTCTTTGCTTTTGGAAATCGTCTTGGGGACAATATGGTTTTTTTCGTTGAATGCAAGCTGGATAGCACGGCGACGGTTAGTTTCGTCAATGGTTTTTTGCATGCTGTCGGTCATCTTGTCCGCATAGAAAATAACCAGCCCATTCACGTTACGTGCGGCGCGCCCTGCGGTCTGGGTCAGTGATTTTTCATTACGCAAAAATCCTTCTTTGTCTGCGTCCAATACGGCCACCAAAGAAACCTCAGGCAAATCCAAACCTTCCCTCAATAGATTGACGCCGACCAATACGTCAATCTCTCCCAAACGCAACTGGCGTAATATCTCAACACGTTCGAGCGTGTCAACGTCGCTGTGTATGTATTTGGAACTGATGTTGATTCGATGCAGGTATTTGTCCATTTCCTCCGCCATGCGTTTGGTCAGTGTGGTCACCAATACGCGGTCGTTCTTTTTTACACGTTTGTCTATTTCATCCAAAAGGTCATCAATCTGGTTGGCACTCGGGCGAACCTCAATCGGAGGATCCAAAAGTCCTGTCGGGCGTACAACCTGCTCCACGATGATGCCTTCTGATTTTTCGAGTTCGTAATTGCCGGGAGTTGCACTCACGAAAACGGTCTGGTCTGTCAGACTTTCAAATTCGTTGAAACTCAGTGGTCGGTTGTCAATCGCGCTCGGTAAGCGAAAACCATATTCTACCAACGTCAGTTTTCGGCTGCGGTCACCGCCGTACATCCCTGCAATCTGTGGGATTGTCTGGTGGCTTTCGTCAATCATAATGAGAAAATCCTTCGGAAAATAATCCAATAGGCAAAACGGCCTTGTGCCTGGAGCGCGGCGGTCGAAGAAACGCGAATAGTTCTCGATACCGTTGCAATAGCCGAGTTCACGTATCATTTCAAGGTCATATTCGGTTCTTTCCTTGATGCGCTGGGCCTCTAATGCGCGGTCGGTACTATTGAAATAATCTACCTGCGCCATCATCTCGTCCTGGATTTCTTCCATTATTTGTTGCATCATATCCTTTGGCGCGAGGTATAGGTTGGCTGGGAAAATTGCCACATTGTCCAATTTTGCCATGCGCTTGTTGGTAACGATATCAATTGTTTCAATATCTTCTATCTCGTCTCCGAAGAAGCTTATGCGGTAGCCATAATCCACATAAGGCAAGTTGATGTCAATCGTATCACCTTTTACCCGAAACGTTCCCCTTTTGAAATCAATCTGCGTGCGGGAATAAAGTGAGTTGACCAACGAATGCAAAAATCCCTGTCGGGAAATAACCTGCCCTTTTTGGATGCGGACAATACCGTTTTCAAATTCTGTGGGATTCCCAATACCGTATATACAGCTCACGCTGGCAACAACTACAATATCGCGTCTTCCGGTTAGTAGCTCGGCTGTTGCCTGCAAGCGGAGTTTGTCGAGTTCTTCGTTGATGCTTAGGTCCTTTTCGATATAGGTATTGCTTACGGGCATGTACGCCTCAGGCTGATAATAATCGTAATAGCTAACGTAATACCCAACTGCATTTTCAGGAAAAAACTGTTTGAACTCACCGTATAACTGTGCTACGAGTGTTTTGTTGTGTGTCAATATAAGCGTTGGACGTTGCAGGTTTTGGATGACGTTAGCCATCGTAAAGGTTTTACCCGAACCCGTTACGCCCAATAAAGTCTGGTATTGCTCGCCGTTTTGGATTCCTTCCGTGAGTTGTTGGATGGCATTTGGTTGGTCGCCGGCTGGCTTATATTCCGAGTGTAATTTGAATTCCATATTGTTAAGCAAGTTACGTGTTTTGAATCCACTTTTTTCCTTGATGAAAAAAGTGGCAAAAAAATCAAGTCTTCCGAAGGCGAATGCTGCGCGCCGTTCAAAAATGGCTCGTGTACATTTTTTGCTGGTTTTCAATTTTTTATTGTCCTTGTTATGCACGCAAAAAACACAGATCTGCCATTTTCTTCACTTTTGCTGCCGGAAGACGAGATGTCGAAACGCAGAAAGTTTTTCTTTTATTGGAAAAACAGAAGGAGCTTCTAAAGTCGAACGACTTGATCTTTGGTTACTTTCCATCAAGGGAAAGTAACAATGAGTTTGACAGTGTAATTCACAAAAAAATTGAATTACATTTTGTGCATCTTCCCTGAAATATTCGGTGCGGAAAATGCAAACGCGTACCTTTGCCGCTTCTAAAAAAGAAAGCAGTGAAGGCGTATTCATTAATGGACGGGATTTTCAGCGTGGACAATACCAAGAAATTTGTTCCTTTCAATCCGGAGAAAGATGATTTTTCTCAATTACCAAGCGGTGGACAGGTATTGGGCATCTCTCCCTATTTGGTGGTAACTTCTTCCGATATTGTGCTGTTGGACGGAGGTTTGGGAATTAAGGACGAAAATGGCAACTCTAAATTGTTGCAGAACATGGCTGCGTTGGGTTACAATCCCGAGGATATTTCCATGGTTATATTGTCACACTTGCACAAGGATCATATTTCCGGTCTGGGTATATTGGACGAAAAAGACAACTACCATTTTCATTTCCCCAATGCCAAACTTTTTTACCAGAAAAAAGAAATGGAATATGCGCTGAGTTCCGACACGCCATCTTTCAACAAAAATGTATTGACCGGATTAGCCAATTTGCCCAATACGCAGTTGCTGGACGGCGACGGACATATAACGGAAGACATCTCTTATTTTGTCACGGGTGGGCATACGCCTTATCATCAGGCAATAAATTTGGAAGATTCTGACCGAAAAATATTTTTTGGCGCGGATGTTGCGCCACTTTTGTTTCAGATGAAGCACAGTATTGTGGGAAAGTATGACTACGATGGGAGAAAAGCCGCTGACTGGCGCAAAAAATGGTGGGCGCAGGGGCAGGAGGAACATTGGGAATTTTTGTTTTACCATGACTTCAAAAGACCGATTTTGGATTTATAGCGATTTTTAGAAATACAGCTCGTAATTTTTTTATATTTTATCACAAGACGATTTATCTTTGTCCTAGCATTCATTACCTATGACAGAATCTTTACACACGGATCCGGACTTCTCCTTTTTGGGAAAGAAGATAATGGAAATCAACTCTGCTATATTCAAAGCTGAAGCAGACCAGTTGTTGCTACCCAACAACGTCATATCAACCTTGCGTGTGGACGTGAAGGGTAATATTTGGTTTTTTAGTTCCTGTCAGAAAAATGTAACGCCAATATACAATACGGATTTTTATAGCCGCTTGGATTATTTCAATAAAGAAAAAAGTACACGCATAACGGTTTTCGGTCCGGCGCAGATTGTACCGGAAATGGAAGCACCGGATTTCGTTTTTGGAAATGTTCCTGCGTCTTTGGCGGAACGCCAGGTGCTATTGGTTCGTTTCAAAATAGAAAAAGCAGAATGCTACAATCTTGGTCGCGACGAGGATGACCCTTGGCTCCAGAAGCTGAAAGCCAATTTCCAATATTGGCTGTTCACCGGAAGCGGCGAGACTCGAAAACTTACTTTCGATTTGACAAAATAACTTATATCAACTGCCGCTTCAATAGCGGCAGTTCTTCTTTATCTTTGGAGCATGTTCCAAAAAGGAATCACTGCCAGAAATATCTTCATTTTGTTTGCGCTGCTTGTCGTAGTAGGTAGCGTGTTTTATTCGCGTTATCTCTCCAAACAGCTCGCTGTCGCCGACAAGCAAAAAGTGGAAATATGGGCGCGTTCGCAATCCTATCTTTCGCAATCCAATACCAATGACCAGCAAGGTTTGAGTTTGGCAATTTTCATAGCCTCGTCCAATACGGATATACCGATTATCGAAACGGATGAATATGACCACATCACCGGAAATTTCAAAAACCTCGACAGTGTAGCTGCTAGAAAAGATTCGCAATATCTGACAAAAAAACTAGCTTCCTTCAAGCGCCAAAACAAGCCAATAGTTGTCCAGATACAGTCCAAACCAATAGTCGAAAACAAATACTATTATGGTGAAAGCCATTTGCAACGACAGTTGCGTTATTTCCCGCTTGCGCAGTTACTTGTGCTGATGTTGTTTTTTGTTTTCATATTGATGGTGCAGCGTGCGCGCAACCGCAATACACAAAACCTCTTGTGGGTTGGCATGGCAAAGGAAACGGCACACCAATTGGGGACACCGCTTTCCAGTTTGGAAGGTTGGGTTGAGTTATTGAAAGAATATCCTGAAAATGCGGCTATCATACCCGAATTGCAAAAAGACCTGAGCCGCTTGATGTTGGTTTCGGACCGTTTTGGAAAAATAGGTAGTAGTCCTGTTTTGGAAAAAAAAGATATCGTTGCCCAGATTGAAGAAATGGCAAACTATATGCGCCGCCGTGCAGGAGAAAAAGTAAAAATCGATTGCCAATATACCAAGCCTAGTTTCTATGCAAATATATCCCCTCCGTTATTTGATTGGGTCATCGAAAACCTATTGAAAAACGCACTTGACGCCATGAGCGGAAAAGGTGGAATAACTATAAAAGCCAAACAGGACGATGCTAATATAATTGTCGATATTTCCGATACGGGAAAAGGAATTCCGCATGACCAGTTTGCTAAAGTGTTCGAGCCGGGTTTCACCACCAAAAAACGTGGTTGGGGTTTGGGACTTGCACTTACCAAACGTATAGTGGAAGAATACCACAAAGGTAAAATCTCTGTATTGTCAAGTGAAGTTGGAAAGGGAACTACGTTTCGTATAGTGTTGAAGGCGGTGGAATGAATTTTTTTCTTCGCACAGTCTCTCGCCGAGGACTTTGCGAGGATCTTGGGCTTCTACCGCAAAATCCCATAAATGGAGACTATACGGAGAAAAGGAATGTCTACTTTTTATTCGGATAAGTCCCTATTGGGGTCGATTTCATTTGCTTTTTTCAGGTCGGCTTCAGCTAAATCTTTATTTCCGATTTTAGTGTACAAAACACTACGTGCGGCATAGGCTTTTGCATCATTGGGATTTAGTTCGATTGCTTTTGAATAATTTTGTAATGCTAAGTTGTATTGATTTGTCCAATAATATACTTTCCCCAGTCCATAATAAGCCTGATTTTCTTTGGGGTTTAATGCGATAGCTTGCTGAAAAATCTGAGCGGCAGTATTATAGTCTTTTTGGTAATAATAAATCATCCCTTTGTCTGCAATAAAATTACTAGATTGTGGTTCTATTTCAATGGCTTTGTTGATGTCTTTTAGTGCCAATGCGTATTCTTTTTTGTTTACATAGACTCCAGCTCTGCTATGAAGATTATTGGTTGACGTAGGGTCAAGCAATACGGATTTGTTAATGTATTGAAATGCAGAGTCATATTGTTTTTTGAAATACCAGAGACCGCCATATTGTTGATTCGCATCGGGACTGTTCGGATTTAACCGTAGAGCATGCCTCAAATCATTGAAAGCGCCAGTAGTGTCTTTATCCATAAAACGAACCATTCCTCTAGCTGAATAATTGGCTGCATTGGAAGAGTCTAGGGAAATGAGTTCTGTGAAATTGTTGATAGCATTTTTGAAATCAGCGGATGCCATATAGTACATGGCGCGCCAATAATAGGCTGGTTGATATTTTGGATTAAGTGTGATAGCTTTATTGAGGTCCTCGAACCCTCTCACATCTCTTCTAGCCAAATATATTTGCGCACGAAATGTATATGCTTCAACATATTTGGGATTAATTTCCAATGCGGCATTAATACATTCAAAACTTTTAGACTCATTGTTTTTGGCTAAGTAAGATGAACTTAAATAGTAGTACGCAGAATCGGAAGGAGTAGCTTGTACTACTTTCTCCAGATAAGTGATGGCGGAATCGTATTGCTTATTATCATAAGCATTCTTTCCTTTAGAAAAAAAGGAATTTGAACTTTGAGCATTTGAGAATGCTGTAAAGATTGTTACGGAAACTATTACTAGAAATATTCTCAATAAGTTTTTCATCGTTTTCGGAATTGTAGGCTTTTCAGAAATTGTTTTTAAAATTAATTTTTTTCTTTCAGAAATTGACGAATTCCGTCTTATCCAAAAAAATACCGGACAAAGTTTTGATTTGTCCGGCAATATAAAAATGTAAAAGAATAGCTTTATTGTAACAAACTCTCCACTGAAACATTGCTCTTGATGGAAGCCATCTCACGAATAGCGTCAGCAATGGATGCTGCATCATATTGGCAGAGTGCATATAGTTCTTTCAACGTTCCGTGCTCGACTATATGGTCGGGAATGCCCAATATGCGAACGTCCGCTTTATAGTTGTGTTCCGCCATGAACTCCAATATAGCACTGCCAAATCCGCCTTTTACGGTTCCGTCTTCGACCGTGATTATCTTGGAATATTGGGAAAATATTTCATGCAATAATGCTTCGTCCATAGGTTTGACAAAACGTATGTCGTAATGTCCCACATTCAAACCTTCTGCGGCTACTTCACGAATAGCGGTGGCTGCAAAATTGCCGGGATGCCCGTAGGAAAGAACGGCAATATCTTTTCCGTCTTTTAGCTTGCGACCTTTTCCGATTTCGATTTCTTGCAAAGGTTTTTTCCAGTCACTCATAACGCCGTTTCCTCTTGGATAGCGTATGACGAAAGGATGAGTTGTCTTATCCAGTTGCGCTGTGTACATCAAGTTGCGCAATTCCTGTTCGTTCATCGGAGCGGACATAATCAGGTTTGGTATTCCCCTGAAATAAGAGATGTCATAAGCTCCGTGATGTGTAGGTCCATCTTCTCCGACCAGACCCGCACGGTCTAAACAGAACACAACCGGTAAATCCTGTATCGCAACATCGTGCACGATTTGGTCAAACGCACGTTGCATAAATGAAGAATAAATATTGCAGAAAACACGCAAACCTTGCGTTGCCATCCCTGCACTCAAAGTTACCGCATGCTGTTCACAAATACCAACGTCAAACGTTCGGTTGGGCATTGCTTCCATCATGATTTTCATGGAAGAGCCACTCAGCATAGCTGGTGTTACGCCCATTATTTTATCGTTCTTTTCGGCTAGTTCGACCAATGTTTTTCCGAAAACGTCCTGGTATTTCGGAGGTTGCGGTAGGTCAAATTTCGCTTTGTATATTTCGCCTGTTATTTTGTCGAAAAGACCTGGTGCGTGCCATTTTGTTTGGTCGTTTTCAGCCAACGCATAGCCTTTTCCCTTCACGGTAACTATATGCAAAATCTTAGGCCCGGGAATCTTGCGTAAGTCCTTCAGCGTTTCGACAAGTTTGGTGATATTGTGTCCGTCAATAGGTCCGAAATACCGAAGTTTCAAGGATTCAAAAAGATTGGCACTGTTGCTAATCATGCCTTTGAGGCTGTCTGCAAATTTGCCCGCCATCGCTCTGGAAAATGATTTGCCTATTGGTAGTTTTCCTAAAGCTTTCCAGACGTCATCCTTGAATTTGTTGTAAGAAGCAGACAGAGAAATATCTGTCAGATATTCTTTCAGTGCGCCAACATTTTGGTCGATGCTCATACAGTTGTCGTTCAATATGATGAGCATGTCGCTGTCAGTAACACCCGCGTGATTCATCGCTTCAAACGCCATACCCGCGGTCATGGAACCATCGCCGATAATAGCAACAGATTTACGGTCTTCGCCTTTGTATTTGGCGGCAATAGCCATACCCAATGCAGCGGAAATAGAAGTAGAAGAATGACCTACGCCAAAAGTATCGTATTCGCTCTCTGAACGTTTCGGGAAACCGCTCAGTCCGTTCAGCTTCCTGTTTGTATAAAAATTATCCCTTCTGCCTGTCAATATCTTGTGTCCGTAAGCCTGGTGACCTACGTCCCAAACCAACTGGTCGTAAGGCGTATTGTAAACGTAATGCAACGCAACGGAAAGCTCCACAACGCCCAAACTGGCGGCGAAATGTCCTCCGTGTGTGCTTACCACATCAATAATGTATTGTCTTAACTCTTCGCAGACCTGCAAAAGCTGTTCCTGAGGGATTTTTTTCAAATCTTCAGGAGAGTCGATTGTCCTCAAAAGTGGCCCTGCCTCAATGTTCATTTACTTACAGATTAAGATGTAAAAATAGTAATTTTTTGAGTGTCTGTTGATTTTAACTTATTTCCTTAATCAGTATGGGGACAAGGCTTTTGAAAGGATTGGTTATATTGCAGTGCAAAACCATTTTAATACCAAATCAATTGTTTCATTTATGGGAGTCACTTACATCATGCTGGCTTTTACCACCATTTTTCTGGCAGGCACTTATTTTTATTATAGACATTCGGTGAAAAATGGAACATCTTTTCGGTTCAAGCCGATAACGTTGCTGGTTATTATTGCCTTGTTTTTGCTTTCGTTATATGGCAGTATTGTAGGAAAACCATTCAACGAGATAGTTCCATTTATCAAATAAAATGGCTTGTTTGTCAAACAGTGGCAATTCCTACTTTTGTTTTACTTTTTGCTCAAAGGCAAACTATACGCTAAACGAAGTGCCAAATAGACTAGAGAACCATTGCCTCTTGACATACCCTCGTAGCGAACGGACATGTCAAAATTACGAGTAGCCAACACGCCTATATTGGCTGCAAAGGTAAAAGCTGATGTACTATTCGATGTTCCATAGTCGACCAGCTTTTGTCGTATGATGCTGACGCCCAATTGGGGCTCAAAGTAAAATCTGCCAATGCTATAGCGAAAACCTGCCTTAAAAGGAATCTGGCTTGTATTGGTCTTTCCTGATGCAGAATATGAGCCGTCATTTCTCGGGTTGACATTTTTGCTTATAAAATCAATATACCCGCTCTGAAAAGTTACGGCCATCGATTCGTCGAAATTATAAGCGTATTTAATAGTTCCGCCCACTCCAAAGCTGGAAATATCCTTTAGTTGTCCCAGCGCCAATCCGGTTTCCAAACCTATGCTTAATTCAGAACCTATAGGGCGGAGTGCTGTCGGCTCGTTGGTTGACGTTGTGATTACAGTCTTGGTAGTTGTTACTGTCGTCGTTGTGGTGGTTGTTTGCGCAAATGCAAATAAATGTACAAAGCAGATAGCGACTGCTAGGAATGTTTTTTTCATAAAAGTGTTTGTTGGTAAATCAAGAAATCCGGGACAAAAGTAAGAGTACTAACATAATTTTGTCTACCTAACTTTCTGAGATTTTCCGCCAATGTTGGAGTTGTCTCCAATATTTCGTTTTTCTTTTTATTATACGTTGCAGGTGATATCACCTGCAATGGCGATGGAGCGTAATCGTTTCTTTTCAAATCTCACTTTTGGTCTTTCCGACATTCTGGCATTGCGTCTTTTACTTACATAAACTTCTCTCCGTACTTTTTTCTAACTTCTGCCATATATTCTTTCACTTCTTTTTCTCTGTCGCGTTTGCAGATTAGCAAAACGTCATCCGTGTCGATAACGATATGGTCTTCAAGTCCTTGAATGATGACGAGCTTGTTGTCGGGAACATTGATGATGCTCTTAGTGGAATCTATATTGAGGATTTTGTCACCGGAAAGAGAACTTCCGAGATAGTCTTTCTCCCCGTTTTCGTATATGTTGTTCCACGTACCCAAATCGCTCCAGCCAAATTCGCCGGGGATGATGTACACGTTTTCGCTTTTTTCCATGATGGCGAGGTCAAGCGAGAGGTTGGTACACAGCCCATATACGCTTTCCAGTACTTGTGATTCTTTGCCTTCGTCAAACAAATCTTTTGCGTCCGCAAAAGCTTCGTACATCTCAGGTTGGTATTTCTCAAATTCTTTCAAAATTTCACTCGCCTTCCATACGAAAAGCCCGGTATTCCAAAGGAAATCGCCGCTGTCGATAAATGTCTGCGCCATCTCCGAGGGTGGTTTTTCGGTAAAGGTTTTTACCTTGAAAACCTGTGGCTCGATTTCATATTGTTCTCTTTGGATATAACCATAGTTTATATTGGGGTAGAGCGGTTTGATGCCCAACGTGACGAAGGCATTTTTTTTGTCCGAGAAATTCAGTGCTTTTTTCGCTGCATCTTCAAATCCCTGTTTGTCCAATATAATCTGGTCGCTGGGGCTGACGATGATATTGGCGTTGGGATTTTTGTGGAGCAGTTTGAACGAAATGTAGGCGACACACGGTGCCGTATTTTTCCGGCTCGGTTCGCTCAATATGTTTTCCGTATCGACATCCGGCAATTGTTCTTTGACCAGATGCAGATAATCTTTATTGGTAATGATGTAAATATTCTCTTTTGGTATAAAAGGTAAAAACCGTTCGTATGTTGCTTGCAGGAAAGTTTTTCCTATATGTAAAATGTCAAGAAACTGCTTTGGCAGTGCCAGTTTGCTTTTGGGCCATAATCTGGAACCGATACCGCCGGCAAGGATCAAAACATAATGGTCTTTGTTCATGTATATTGGTTTCTTATGTCTCTGATAAAGTGAACCAAATGTAGTCAAAAGCAAGCATTTTTCGGAAATTTAGATTTGCGCGCAATGTTAAAATGAAAAGGTATTATGCACTATCCAAACTCATATAAACATGGATAGTCATAATACCTTTATCGCGCAAAGATCTCGTATGGACTAGTCTTTAGGCTTGTCTTTTATTTCGGACTTTTTGAGGTAGATTTTTTTACCTTCTTTGTTCAGGTAATATTTCTTGTCTTTTTTGTCGATGTACACATCCGAACCGTCGGGAGCTACTTTGTCCTTGTAGGTTTTGTCCTTGACCTTCGCAAATCCCTTCGTTGCCAGCTCGGCGCTTTTGTTGCCAACAGATTTAGCTCCTTTGCCTATAGCTTTTCCGGTTTTGTCCGCGGTTTGTTCAACTTTGGATTGAGCAGATACGCTGCCTATTGCCAATAGAGCGGAAAATGCCAATGCTGCGAAACCAAGAGTCAATTGTTTTTTCATGTTTTTGGATTTATTTATATATAGTTACAACAAATCAAAAGCCAATTTGTTTAAGAAAATAAAGCATAATTGTTAAAGTTGGAAATGCTGCTTTTGGAAGGATATTTGGCAGTTTTCTATCATAAAAGAGTGTCTTAATACGCAGATAGCATAAAATTATTACATTTGCCGACTAATTTTTTTTATTACAAAAATTTGAACCGTTAATTTATGGCAACTACATCGGATATTAGCCGTGGAATGATATTGAAATTGGACGGCAGTTTATATTCTGTCGTTGAATTTGGAGAAAACAAAACTGCACGTTCCGCAGCGAAGCTTTGGGCTAAGCTGAAGGGTGTCGACAATGCAAGATCTATCGAAAAAACATGGAACAGTGGGGAAACCATCCATCCTGTACGCGTAGAAAAGAAGACTTACCAATACCTCTACAAAGACGAAACTGGTTACAACGTAATGGATACGGAGACTTACGACCAATTTCCTTTGGCAGAAAATCTGATTGACGCTCCCCAGTTTCTAAAAGACGGAAGCGAAATCCACGTATTCATCAATACGGAAACAGAACAGCCAATCAATGCCGAATTACCGGAAAAAATCGTCGTTCGCGTGACTTATTGCGAGCCAGGATTGAAGGGCGATACTGCTACGAGAGCATTGAAACCAGCTACTGTTGAAACGGGCGCAACTGTTCACGTACCATTGTTTGTCAACGAAAACGAATTGATCCGCGTCAATACAAAAACGGGCGAGTACGTAGAGCGCGTAAAAGAATAAGAGTACTATCATTTATTTATATAAATTTATATAAGCAATACACGGGATATTTTTGTGTATTGCATTGATATACAATCATTTAATCTAAAAAAATGGACTTTAAACAAATTCAAGAACTTATTAAGACAATTAATAAGAGCAATATCGGAGAACTGTGTATTCAGGAAAAGGATTTCAAAATCTGTATCAAACAGAAGGTTGACAACGTTATCGTAGGAGCTGCACCTGCTAGTTATATAGCTGCGCCGTCCGCTCCTGTTGCACTTGCTGCTCCAGCCGCGGAAGCTTCTTCCACGCCAACCTTGCCATCGTCTCCTGCTGAGGATACTAGCAAATACATAACGATAAAAAGCCCGATGATTGGTACTTTTTATCGTCGCCCTTCGCCAGACAAACCAAATTTTGCGGAAGAAGGAACAGTCGTTGCTCCAGGCAAAATAGTTTGTATCATTGAAGCAATGAAATTGTTCAATGAAATCGAAAGTGAAGTTTCCGGTAAAATCGTTAAGATATTGGTAGAGGACGCTTCTCCGGTTGAATTTGACCAACCTTTATTCTTGGTTGAGCCTTAATATATCGTATTAAAGAAGGTTTGCAGTAGGTTGCGGAACATATTCCGGACTATTGCAAACCTTTATTGTTGTATTCAATATCAAGCCAAATGTTTAAAAAAATATTAATTGCCAATAGGGGTGAGATTGCACTGAGAATCATCCGAACTTGCCGTGAAATGGGTATCCAGACGGTTGCAGTTTACTCTACCGCAGATAAAGAAAGCCTGCACGTACGCTTTGCCGATGAAGCTGTCTGTATTGGAGGCCCCAAGAGTAGTGAGTCTTATCTCAATATCCCCCACATAATTGCAGCAGCAGAGATTACCAATGCGGATGCTATTCATCCAGGATATGGTTTTCTAGCGGAAAATGCGAAATTTTCGCAGATATGTTCCGAACACAATATCAAATTTATCGGGCCAACAGCAGAGCAAATCAGCCGGATGGGTGATAAGATTTCTGCAAAAGACACGATGATTAAAGCCGGTGTACCTTGTATTCCCGGCAGCGAAGGGTTGATTTCAGGTGTGGAGGAAGCGAGAGTATTGGCTAAAAAAATCGGCTATCCAATCATCCTGAAAGCTACTGCCGGCGGTGGTGGTAAAGGTATGCGCGAGGTTTGGAAAGAAGAAGACCTTGAGAACCAGTTGGATACTGCTCAACGTGAAGCACTTGCCGCTTTCAACAATGGCGGAGTCTACATGGAAAAATTTGTTGAGGAACCTCGACATATCGAAATACAGGTTGCGGGCGACCAATATGGCAACGCTTGCCACCTGAGCGAGAGAGATTGCTCTATCCAGCGTCGTCACCAGAAACTGGTGGAAGAGTCTCCCTCTCCGTTTATGACACCGGAGTTGCGTGAGAAAATGGGAGATGCAGCTACCAAAGCAGTAAAAGCTATAAACTATGAAGGTGTAGGTACTTTGGAATTCTTGGTGGACAAGCACCGTAATTTCTACTTCATGGAAATGAACACGCGTATTCAGGTAGAACATTGCGTGACGGAAGAAGTAACTGGTTTTGACTTGATTAAAGAACAAATCAAGATAGCCAACGGAGAGAAGATTTCCGGTAAAAATTACTATCCGCAACGCCACGCTATCGAATGCCGTATCAATGCAGAAGACCCATTGCATGATTTCCGTCCGTCGCCTGGTACGATTACTGTTTTGCATACGCCGGGTGGACATGGTGTGCGTGTGGACAGCCATTGCTATGCTGGTTATACAATTCCTCCATATTACGATTCCATGATTGGTAAACTGATTGCTGTCGCTGCAACACGTGAGGAAGCAATCGACACGATGTACCGTGCATTGAGCGAATATGTAATCGAAGGTATCAAGACGACGATTCCGTTTGACTTGCAGTTGATGCAGGACGAAAGGTTCCGCTCGGGAGATTTTACAACTAAGTTTTTGGAAGATTTTGATATGAAAGGAGAATAGTTTTAGTCTTCTTTTATCGGAAAAAATAGCGTTTAGCCTTTAGAGGTTAAGCGCTATTTTTCTTTAATCCATGCCAATATTCCTTACCTTGCTTTTATGAACGGATTGGATAGGAACGAAAGGTTTATGCTGGCGGCGGCTTTTGTCAATCAGACTGGGAAAAATGTTTTTCTTACAGGAAAAGCGGGAACAGGTAAGACAACTTTTTTGAAATACATCAAAGACAACTGCTATAAAAACATGGTTGTATTGGCACCTACGGGTGTTGCGGCAATCAATGCCGGCGGCGTGACGATTCATTCTTTTTTCCAATTGCCGTTTGGTTTGTATTCTCCTCATGCGTATTCGGAATGGGGCAATCAGGACAATGGGGCGGTGTACAATAAGAGTAGGCTTTTATCCAAACTCAGATTTAACAGAAGCAAAGTCGATTTGATTCGCGAGCTGGACTTGATTATATTGGACGAGGTCTCTATGGTGCGCGCCGATTTGCTGGACGCAATGGACGAAGTGTTGCGTGCTGTGCGACGCAATCCGGACTTGCCTTTTGGTGGAGTGCAGATGTTGTTTATTGGTGACTTGTTTCAATTGCCGCCGGTAGTCAAAAACGAAGAAGCGTCTATATTGGACGGACTATACAGTTCGCCTTTCTTTTTTTCCTCAAGAGTTTTATTGGAATCCAAACCGATATTTATCGAACTAGATAAAATTTACCGTCAGAGCGATGGTCATTTTATCCAACTATTAAATAATATCCGAAACAATAGTTGCGATTCGGAAGATATCGCTATGCTCAATACCTATTTGCATCCGGAGTTTCAGCCTGCTGAGGACGAGGAATTTATTACGTTGAGTTCGCACAACTATATTGCTCACAGACTCAATCAGACTGCACTTGACAATCTTCCCGGAAAGCTGTTTCGCTTTAATGCCATTGTAAAAGATGACTTTCCCGAAAAGTCTTTTCCCGCGCTGAAAGTATTGGAATTAAAGGAAGATGCGCAGATTATGTTCATCAAAAACGACAAAGGAGAAAACAGAAGATACTATAACGGAAAAATTGGAAAGGTTGCCTATATTGACAATACAACTATAAAAATACGTTTCAAGGATGAAAAGGAACTACTGGATTTGCCGTTGGAAAGGTGGAGCAATATTCGTTACGACTATAATGAAGCAGAAGATAAAGTGGACGAAGAAGAACTAGGAACTTTTGAACAATATCCAATACGGTTGGCATGGGCTATCACTATACACAAAAGTCAAGGTTTGACATTTGAAAAAGCTATAATCGATGCTGGGCAAGCATTTGCACCGGGTCAAGTATATGTTGCGCTGAGTAGATTGACTGGTTTGGAAGGATTGGTTTTGCGTTCG